>CAJWBW010000021.1:0-11176 GCA_913020415.1 uncultured Phycisphaerae bacterium
GTTCGAGCGTGACACGATTGCTTCACTGATCGGGGATGCGGAGACGCGGTATGCAGACATCGAATCGACGGATTTCATGCCGGTGGGCGTGGGTGAATACGTCATCGAGAACGAACAGACTGGTGCCGTCTCAAGGCACGCCCATGTATTTTGGCAGCAGAAGGACAACCGTCGGGCCGTGAACTGGCGCGTCGACCGGGGACTCAAGTCGTCGATCTCGAATATCGGTGCCAATGGATACGACCTCGGTCGCATCCAACAGCCGTTCTTCATCGACGGAGCATTCCTCACCCGTTCCAATGGTGTCGTATCCGAGCTTACGTTCGTCGAACCACCGGCCGAGGATGAGTTCGATCTCGATGCGTTCCTCAGCGGTGCTGGTCTGGGAGGATCCGGAGGGGGATCGTCCGGTTTCGACATCGATCGGTTCAATCCGTCCGACAGTTCAACCTGGCCCGCAGGGATCACGGATCCAACCGAGATGTGCGAATGGCTTGGTCTCAACGTGATCCTCAATCAGTCCCTGTGGCCGAACGGCATCGAAACGACGGATGATGCCGTGGCCTGGGTGGGAGAGCAATGCGATCTGCTTGGATTGAGCGGGGGTTCATCAGGTTCGAACGATTCCACCGAGGAAGCCACGGGAGCCTGCTGCTTCGTATTCTCGGGATGCCGTATCACGACCGAGCGAGACTGCACCGGTGAGGAGATTCCCGGAATTCCCGGTCTCACCTTCGACGCCGAATACCAGGGTGACGGCACGACGTGTGCCGGATCGGGATGCGAATACGGAGCGTGCTGCGTCGACGGATTCTGCGTCGACATCCTCGAGGACTACTGCAATTTCATCGGAACGTTCCAGGGCGTCGGGACCGACTGCTCGAGCGACCCGTGCACGCCCACGACCGGTGCCTGCTGCACCGACGGCGTGTGCGAGGTGGTGACGGAGCTCGAATGCACCGACACCTATTTCGGTGACGGGACGGACTGCTCGGGCGATCCGTGCACTCCCGCGACCGGCGCCTGCTGCGACGGCGAATCCTGCACCGTGGTGACCGAGCTCGACTGCGAGGGCGTGTATCAGGGTGATGACACCGACTGCATAGGCGATCCGTGCGCACCGGCGACCGGCGCCTGTTGCGTCGCCGAAGTCTGCTCCGTGACCACCGAAGACGAATGTGGAGGCGTGTACCAGGGAGACGACACCGACTGCACGGGCGATCCGTGCGCACCGGCGACCGGCGCCTGCTGCGTCGCGGAAGTCTGTTCCGTGACCACCGAGGCCGAATGCGGCGGCGAGTACCAGGGGGACGACACGGACTGCACCACCGAACCGTGTGCACCGGCGACCGGCGCCTGCTGCCTCGGCGGATCGTGCTCGGTGACCACCGAAGCCGAGTGTGCCGCCGACTACCTCGGCGACGGGACCGACTGCTCAACGAACCCCTGCGAGCTCATCGGTCTGACCTACAGCATCGTGGGGCAGAATCTGGTGACGGACGATTCGGATACCTGGACGGTCGACGTCTACGCCGTTCTGACGAACGGATCGACGCTTGAAACGGTGAGCGGCACATCCGATGCCCCGCTGACCATCTCACCCTCCACCAGCTTCTATCAGAACGAGTTCGGATCCAGCACTTCGACGGGAATCAACTCGGCGCTCTTCGCAGCTCTGCCGGATGTGGAGTACGACAGCTTCGTCACCATCGGACTCCTCGATCAGACCGGAAACACCCTGACGTCGATCGGGGTCGACTTCGGTCCGTTCGAGTCTTCCGGAGGTTCGATCAGCAGCAGCAACGGCACCTGGTTCGTCGTTCCCGGATCAGCCCAGGGTGGCTCGGGCCTGTTCCAGGATCAGACGTGCCAGGACAGCAACGGCGTGCTCATCGCCCGGCTCACCGTTCGGGACCTCGCGGCCACGGTGCAGGTCGGCGCCCTGTTCTCGGGCAAGAACGAAACGGGCGACAGCTGGTCGTCGGTCCGGTCGATCACCATCGATTCCACCGACTGCGATCCCTGATCGACTTCCGTTCCACGCAAGATCACGAATCGGCCCCGCTCCCGGCGGGGTCGATCTGCATGAGGACCGTGGGGGAACTCAGAGCTGGGGGAGCAGGTTGCCGGGTGATTCCAGCAGGCCCTTGACGGTGTTCAGGAAGCGTGCACCTTCGGCTCCGTCCACGACCCGGTGGTCGCAGCTGAGGCTCAGGGGCAGGATCCATCCCGCGTAGAACGCACCGTCCCGGGTCAGGACACGCTCGCGGGCCCGTCCGGCAGCGAGGATCGCGACCTCCGGATAGTTGATGATCGGCGTGGCGAATGCGCCGCCGTAACTTCCGACGTTGGAGATCGTGAACGTTCCGCCCGAGAGATTCTCACGGGCGATGCTTCGATCGCGGCATCCCTTGGCCACTTCCGTGACCCGGTCGGCCAGCTGCACGACGGTGAGCTGATCGGCGTTGTCGATGACCGGAACCATCAGACCGTGTTCGGTGTCGACCGCACAACCCAGATTGATGACGTTCTTGACGTGGATCTCCTCCACGAAGTCGTCGACGTTCGCGTTGAGGATCGGATGCTGCTTCAGGGCGGTACAGACCGCGGTCATGAGGAAGGGCAGCAGACTCAGTCCGCGACCCAGCAGTGCTTCGAGTCCCTTGCGCTTCTTCTGCAGTTCGGTGACGTCGACCTCGTCGACCACGGTGAAGTGGACGGTGGTCTGGACCGAGTGGAGGAGCGACTGGGCGATCTTGCGGCGGACGCCTCGGAAGGGGATCCGCTCGGCGACGCCTTCCAGCGGCAGGGCCACCGGGGTGGCCAGTTCCATGGCCGGAGCCGCACTCGGGGCCGGTACCTGCTGCGGAGCGTGCTGACCCACCTGTGCGTGCATCGACGGAGTAGGATCCGGAGCGGGAGCGGGAGCGGGAGCGGGAGCGGGAGCGGGAACGGGAGCAGGGGTCTGGGCTGGGGCCGCAGCCGGGGATGGCGCCGCGGTCGTTCCAGTGGCGTGGTTGTGAACGTCGGATGCGGTGACTCGTCCACCGCGTCCGGTGCCCGGAACGGTATCGATGTCGACCGACATGTCCCGGGCGATTCGACGAACGGCGGGAGTCGCCAGTGCCTTGCCCGCAGCGGCGTTCACCGGGGCCGGTTCGTTCTGCACGAAGGAGGCGGGAATCGACAGGCTGGCGTCGACGCTGCCCACGACGGTTCCTGCGTCCTCGGACTCCTCCTCCTCGACCACGGCGGACACCGCGGCGGGGGGGGAGGCCGGGGCGGCGGCGCCGCCGATCTCGTAGCTCACCAGCGGATTGCCGACGTTGAGGATCTCCCCCTCCTTGCCGTGCAGTTCCTTGATGACTCCGTCCCAGGGACTGGGAACCTCGACGAGCGCCTTGTCGGTCTCCATCTCGGCCAGGGTCTGGTGTTCGGTGACCGTGTCGCCGGGGGCGATCAGCCACCGGATGAGTTCAGCTTCGTGCACACCCTCCCCGAGGTCGGGAAGAATGAAGTGCGACTTGTCGTCCGGTTGCTTGATGACCATGGTGCTTCAGTGTGCAGGAGGAATCAGTAGGCGACGATCTCGTTGATCGCCTTGCCGATGCGGTCGGCGTCAGGAAGGTACTCGAGCTCGAGCTTGTAGTAGGGCATGATGGTGTCGAACCCCGTGACCCGCTGGACCGGAGCTTCGAGGTGCAGGAAGCACTCCTCCATGATGCGGGAGGCGATTTCGCTGCCGAGCCCGCAGGAGAGCGGTGCCTCGTGGACCACGATGGCCCGGCCCGTTCGCCGGACGGAGGCCGATACGGTCTCCATGTCGAAGGGGGCGATGGTCCGCAGGTCGATCAGTTCGATGTCGCGGCCCGACGCTTCGATGGCGTTCATGCACTGGATGACCGATGCACCCCAGGAAACCATGGTGAGTTCGGATCCCTTCCGGACCACCCGGGCTTCACCGATGGGCACGGTGTACTCGTCCTCCGGCACCTCCTCGCGGAAGGCCCGGTAGATGCGCTTGGGCTCGAAGAAGATCACCGGATCTGGATCCCGGATGGCGCTCAGGAGCAGGCCCTTGGCGTCGCGCGGTGAGCTGGGCATCACCACCTTGAGTCCCGGGTTGTGGGTGTAGATCGCTTCCGGACTGTCGCTGTGCAGTTCGGGGGCATGGATGCCGCCGCCCACGGGGACTCGAATCACCAGCGGCACCGTCAGGGCGCTGCGGGTGCGGGTCCGCATGCGGGCCGCGTGCGTGCAGATCTGGTCGTAGGCGGGTCCGAGGAAGCCCTCGAACTGGATCTCCGCGATCGGACGCAGGCCACCCATTGCGAGTCCGACCGACGTTCCGATGATTCCGGACTCGGCCAGCGGCGTGTCCACGACCCGGTGTTCACCGAATCGCTTGTGCAGGCCTTCGGTCACCCGGAAGACGCCGCCGTTGGGTCCGACGTCCTCGCCGAGGATCATCACGCGATCGTCCCGCTCCATTTCCTGGATCAGGGCGAGGTTGATTGCTTGGACAAGCGTGAGGTTTGCCATTGAAGTTGACTCCGGAGTCGGTCAGGCGGGTGCGGACTGGTCCGCGGTTTCGGGGTTGCGTCCGAGACTGCTGGTTCGCATCGTCTGCATCTGCTTCTGCAGGTTGGCCGGCATGGACTTGAACATGTGGGCGAAGAACTCGCTGGGCGGCATCGGCTCGATGTCGTTGGCCCGCTGCACCGCGGCGTTGATCTGTTCGTCGGCATCCTCGAGCAGCTTCGCCTGCTTCGAGTCGTCCCACAGGCCGCGTGCGTCGAGCCATCCACGGAGCCGGATGAGCGGATCCCGCAGCTTCCACATCTCGACCTCCTCCTCGTCGCGGTAGCGACGGGCGTCGTCGGCGGTGGTGTGGTCGCCCAGCCGGTAGGTGATCGCCTCGATGAAGGTGGGGCGGTTGGTGGTCCGCGCCCGCTCGGCGGCATCGCGCACGACCTTCACCACGGCGAAGATGTCGTTGCCGTCGACCTGGACGCAGTCCATGCCGTATCCCAGACCCCGCTGGGCGATGGTGGGGGCGGAGCACTGGATCCGGGTGGGAACCGAGATCGCCCAGCAGTTGTTCTGGCAGAAGAAGATGACCGGGATGTCGAGGTTGGCCGCGAAGTTCATCGCCTCGTGGAAGTCGCCTTCGCTCGTGGCCCCGTCGCCGAAGAAGGTGCAGGCGATGCCGTCCTCGCCCCGGTACTTGCTGGCCCAGGCCAGTCCGGTGGCGTGCAGCATCTGGGTACCGATGGGGATGGCCAGTGGCGTCACGTTGAGGCCTTCGGGAATCTGGTTTCCCCGTTCGTCGCCCATCCAGTGCAGAAGGACGTATTCCATGGGAAGCCCGCGCCAGAACAGCCCGGCGTTCTCCCGGTAGCAGGTCACCAGCCAGTCGTCGGGTCGCAGCGCGTAGGCCGCACCGAGTGAAGTGGCCTCCTGACCCCGGTTTTCGGGGTAGGTGCCCATTCGACCGCTTCGCTGCAGCTTGAAGGCGATCTCGTCGAGATGCCGGCAGGTTGTCATGTGCTTGTAGAGTTCGACGACGTCCTCGTCGGGAATGAGTCCGGCGCCGAGTTCCTCATCGAACCGACCGTGCTCATCGAGGATGGTCACCCGATCGATCTTGGTTTCAAAGACTGGTTCAACCGGCATGGGTCTCCTCCCGGGATCGCTCGGCGGCGATCCGTTCCTCGGCCAGAGCCACGGCGGCGTGGGCCGTCGAATCGTGCTGTCCGGCCAGCTCGAAGATTCGGAGCGTCGTCGATTCGATGTCGTCGATCTTCGCCTCCAGCTGCGGAGGCGTCAGGCCGAGGTAGAGCCCGGCCAGATGGATGAGCCCACCCGCGTTGACGATGAAATCGGGTCCGTAGAGGACGCCTCGCTCCTGCAGGGTGACCGCATCGCGATCGTGATCCACGAGTTGATTGTTCGCCGCTCCGCAGATCATGCGGGCCTTGATGGCGTCGATGTTGTCCGGGCCGATCACGGCGCCCAGTGCACAGGGGGCGAGGATGTCGCATTCGGCACCGATGATCTCGTCCGTCGAGACCGCCCGGGCGCCGTACCGACTGACCATCTCGTCGACACTGTCCCGATGGATGTCGGCCACGACGAGTTCGGCGCCGTGCTCGTGCAGCATGCGGGCGAGATGCGCTCCGACGCTTCCGACACCCTGGATCGCGATCGTGAGTCCGGTGAACTGGCTCTCTCCGATGTGCCGGAGGCAGGCCTGCATGCCGCGGAACACGCCCAGTGCGGTATGGGGAGAGGGGTCGCCGCCCTGTCCTTCACCGGTGCCGCCCATCACATGGTCGGTCTCCATCGCCATCCAGTCGACGAACTGTTCGTTGACTCCGACGTCTTCGGCTGCGATGTAGTCACCGTTGAACGAATCGACGAATCGTCCCATGGCCCGCGCCTGCGCTTCCGTCGGGACCTGACGGGGCGAATCGAGCAGGATGACGCTCTTCGCTCCGCCCATGTCGAGTCCCGAGCAGGCCGCCTTGTAGGTCATGCCGCGGGACAGACGAAGGACGTCGAGCAGGGCGGCGTCGTCGGAATCGTAGTGCCACCGTCGGGTACCGCCCAGAGCGTTGCCCAGTGCGGTCGAATGGACGGCGATGATGGCCCGCAGTCCGGAGTCCGGGTCGTGGTGCACGCAGACGCGCTCGTGTCCACGGGTCATCATTTCCTCGATGAGATTCATGTGCTTCCTTCCGTGCTCTCAATCGACGTTTGCGTGTTCATTCACACGCTCTGACTCAATTTCCCTCGCGATCGATCCGCTGCCGAACTGCTGGATGTGACTCTGGTCGACGGTCCGACCGTTGCCGAGGGCTGTTTCGTCAGGGGTCTTCTCGGGCACAATGTAGTCTGAATGGGGCATCGTTTCGAGGAGGTCCCAAGTGGCATCGGCGGCTGTCCGCATGGTGTCGTCGGTGTTCGTCCGCAGTCCGCGGAGGCATTCGTTGAACACGTGGGTTCCCATGGCGCAGATGTGGTCGACCACGGCGCGGTCCCGCTTGAGGGCGACGGCGTCCATGCCGGAACGGATGTCACGGTCGTGCCGGCTGAGCGAGCAGACCATGGTGTGGATCCAGATGACCATCGAACTCAGGCGACGCTGGATCATCTGATTGGTGATCAGGCCTTCCTCGTGGACCTTGAACATGCACTTGACCTGGTGACTGAACTCCCTGACCAGCCCTTCGATGGTTCGGGCGTGTTCGCGCAGTGATCCGTCCAGGCCGGTGACCGCCGGTGCGGCCGGTCGGATGCCCAGGAACAGCTGCGATGCGATCTTCAGTGCGGTCAGTGGCCGCTTCCACGGCGCACTCTTCACGGCCAGCATGTGCTCACCGAGCTGCTTGGAACCGTAGGCGAACACGAAGGCGTGCATCACCTCGTTGGCACCCTCGACGATGGTGTTGATCCTCGAGTCGCGCCACAGCCGTTCGAGCTCGTTCTCGGTCATGTAGCCTTCACCGCCCATGACCTGCATGGCGAGATTCGTGCAGCGGAACCCCATCTCGGAGCAGAAGACCTTGCAGATGGCGGTTTCCAGCATGATGTCCTCGTCGTCGCGGTCGACGATGCCCGTGGTCATGTACAGCATGGAATCCATGGCGTAGACGTAGGCGGACATCGTGGCGAGGTTGTCACGGACCAGGTCGAACTTGCCGAGCGGACGATCGAACTGGTGTCGGGTCTGGGCCCATTTGAGGGCCTGCATCCACGCGGAGCGTCCGGCACCGACCATTCCCGCGGACAGGGTGCATCGTCCGTAGTTCAGGCAGGTCAGGGCCACGTTCAGTCCCCGGCCTTCGTGGTGCAGGAGGTTGGCCTTGGGAACCTTGACGTCGGTGAAGCGGACCCGGGCCTGCCACGTGCCGCGGATGCCGCACTTGGCTCGGTTGCGACTGAAGATGTCGATCCCTTCCATGTCCGGCGTGCAGATCAGCGCGGTGACCTTGGTCTTGGTCTTGCCGGTCTTGGGATCGGTGAGATCGTGCTTGCACATCACGGTGAACATCCCGGACAACGCCCCGGATGTCGCCCACTTCTTCTCACCGTTGATGATGTAGTACTCGCCGCACTCCGATTCGGTGCACCGGGTCTCCTGCCCGCCCGCGTCGCATCCGACGTTCGGCTCCGAGAGGCAGAATGCGCTCAGGGTGCCCTCGGCCATGCGGGGAAGCCAGTACGTCTTCTGCTCATCCGTTCCGAACAGGTTGATCGCTCCGCATCCGATCGACTGGTGGGCCGACACCAGGACCGCGGTGGATCCGCAACTCTGTCCGATCCGTTCCAGGACCCGGTTGTAACTGGTGATTCCGAAGCTGCCGCCGCCGAACTCCTGCGGGATGATCATCCCCATTACTCCGAGGTCGAACAGCCTTCGGATGACCCAGGAGGGGATCTCCTGATTCTGGTCGATCTCGATGCTGGGGTGTTCGTTGCGCAGGTATTCGTCGAGATTCGCGAGCAGTTCGTCGCAGCGGGCCCGTTCGTCGGCCGGTTCCTCCGGGAAGGGGAAGACCACGTCGGATCGGAAGTTGCCCCAGAAGAGATTCTTGATGAATCCCATGGTGTCCGGGTCGGGTCCCAGCATCTCCTCCGCCTGTTCGATCTGCTTGCGATCCTCGGCGGAGATGTTCTTCAGTTTGTCGGCGAGTTCGTTCTTGGCCACTTTTCCTGCTCCTGAAATCAGCGTTGCTTGCTGAAGAAGGCTTCCAATTTTGCGCGGGTTGCCTCGGTGCCGCGCAACTCGACGAGATGCCGCTGCTCGGCCTTGACGGCTTCAATCCATCCGTCCCGAAGTCCGGTTTCCATGCAGTCGAGGACCGCCCGCAGTTCGGGCGTGTCATCGAGTTCGTTGCGTGCGTGCTCGATCGCCGCCTGCACCGTTCCGGGGTGCTTGTGATCGAGACACCGCGGGGTTCCCTGGGTTCGATCCGTCTCGGAATGGCGTTGCAGCCACTCCACGCAGCCGGAAATCAGCTGGGAGGAGTCGTCGACGAACCGGTCGATCAGGCCCTCCGGCACGTCGTCGGACGTGGAGGGCTTTCCGCCGATCGTCATGCGGATCGCCGTCAACGGATCGATTCGTGCCGGCAGCATCTGTGTACCACCCCATCCGGGCAGGATGCCCAGCGAGCATTCCGGCAGTCCGATGGGATAGGGCTTGCCGGATGAGCTGCTGCGGGTGGCCACCAGTCCATCGCAGTGCATCGCGATCTCCAGACCGCCGCCGAGGGTGGCACCGTCGATCGCGGCGACCGTGGGGCACGGAAGCGAGGAGAGCTTCGAGAAGATGCGGCTCCCCTCCGCGAGGTAGTCGAGCAGCGCGTCGTCATCGAGCCCGTCGATCTCCACCAGATCCGCTCCGGCGACGAAGACCCGGGGGCAGTCGCTGCGGAGAATCACACCGCGGAGCGGTGTTTCCTCCACCGTTGCAATCACCGCATCCAGCGTCGCCTCCAGCGCCTGCAGCAGTGTGGTATCGAGGATCACCACGGGTCGATCCTGTGCCGCAAGGTGGATGGACACGATGCCGTCCTCTGATCGCGTGCAAGGCAGCGGAGTGGAGGTGAGTGCAGTGGTCATGGGGATTCGCGAATCGACTCCAGAGGGAGAAAGGCACCGGGATCGGCCAGCCGTTGATTTGTACGCCGCTGGACCCCGGGAAGCGGGGTTTTGCGGGGGACCCGGACCCGATCCTTCATTGGGAAGGGAGGAGTGGCTTGGTGCCCAGGCAGCCGGCCGCATCAGGAGGTCCCGAATACGACATTCTAGCGATTTCGGTGCGATCGGGTAGGGCTTCACCGGGCCCCAAATTCATACCGGGACGCGTGAAACAGGCCAAAATCAGGCTTTGAAGACCGCCTGGAGCCGCTCCCGGGCCTCATCAGTGGCAATTACCTCCGCGGAGAGTTCCGCGGCCCGGTCCAGCGGCGCATCGTCGAGTGACCCATCGAGTTCATTCAACCATCGCTTGGTGACCGCCATGGCGTGCCTGCCACCCTTGCAGAGGTGGTGAGCAAGATCCATGGCTGCACCCTCGAGTTCCTCACGGGGGTGCAGGGCCGTGACCAGTCCCCGATGCAGGGCATCCGCACCGGTCATGGTGCCACCGGCCAGCAGCATCTCGCGGGCCGGGCCCGCGCCGATGCGTTTCACCAGCCAGGGGGCCACGACGGCGGGGCAGACCCCGAGTCCGACTTCCGGATATCCGAGTTTCGCCTCCGGGTGGCTGACGGCGAAATCGGCCACCACGCACAGACCGCATCCGCCACCCACGGCGGCGCCCTGCACCCTGGCGATGACCGGCACGGGTAGACGTCGCAATCGACGCATGGCGATGGAGAGTCCCTTGAGCATTCCCGACATTGCTTCCGCGTCGTCGAGCACGCCCTGCAGATCCATCCCGGCGCAGAAGGAGCGTCCCCGTCCCCCGAGAATGACCACGCGGAGCCCGTCGTGCCGTTCGACGGTGCCGATGGCGTCGTTCAGGGCGTCGATCAGGTTGATCGAGAGCGCATTGTGCTTGTCCGGTCGATCGAGTTCGAGCCGGGCGATTCCCTCGTCAATTTCGAGTTGGACGTGATCACTCATCGACGACAGGTTACCAGAGGAGCGTGCCGCATTCGGGGCATCGCTCGGCCATCTCCAGACCGTTGAGGTTGTATCCGCATTGAATGCAGCGACCGGACCGGTCTCGTCTCGTCTCCATTCCGGTCATCATTCGCCGCCGCATGATCAATCCGGCCCGAAGGAAGACCATCGGAATGCGGGCGATGGCGTAGAGCACCATCCAGATCAGACCGAGGGAGAAGATCGCATTCGTCCAGAGCATGGTCGCATCGCCGACCTCGTCCCCGCCGGACCGGATCGAATCCATGTACCAGTCGGGCAGACTGCGTTCCGACAGTTCCCGATCGAGTGCCGCGGCCAGCGGATGGTCCGCGGGAACCACCCGGGATGCGACCGTTTCGGGCGGATCGTCCAGAGTCCAGCTCGCGGTGATCGGCAGGGATCGTCTCAGGATCGGAAAGGGCCAGCCGCATTCGCGGTAGGCACCCTTCCACTGCACACTACCGATCACGGGGTCGGTGTCGGTGGAGTACTCACCCAACCAGCCACCACTGGACTT
>CAJWBW010000022.1:0-11051 GCA_913020415.1 uncultured Phycisphaerae bacterium
ATGTGATGCCGGTCTACGTCTACGAAATCATCGAGCCCGACGGATCCAGGGGTGAACGGTTCGAAGTCATCCAGCGGATGGCCGACGATCCGTTGACCGAGCATCCGGAGAGCGGCAAGCCGATCCGTCGCGTGATCACCTCGCCCAACATCGCGGGCAACTGGAGTGATCATGCCACCAACCAGAAGCTGTCGAACAAGAACCTCGACCGGCTCGGATTCACCAAGTACGAGAAGGCCGGCGGCGGCTTCTACGAGAAGAAGTCCGGCGACGGTCCGGACGTCATCTCCGCGGACTGAACATCCTCGGGTGCAAAACGACAGCAGCCGGTCCCGGGGGACCGGCTGCGTGCGTGATTCGGTGATGTCCGATCAGCCGCCGAGGGTGTAGCGGATGAAGGCGGTGATCTTGGCGTCGCCGCCCAGTGCATCGCCCACGGTCATGCTCTCGTCGAGCACGTACTTCTGGGCCATCAGCGTATTTTCCTCGAGGTACTTGCGGACCTTGCCGTCGGCCATCTTGCCGGCGATCTCGTCGTTCTTGCCGGACTCCTTGGCCTCGGCCAGGGCGGCGGTGCGGATCGAGTCGATCTTCTCGGCGGGGACGTCGTCGGCATCGATGCCCATCGGATCGTGGAAGACGATGTGCTGGCAGATGCCCTTGAGCGCATCGGCCGGAGCGTCGCCTTCGATCTGCAGCAGGCACGCACGCTTGCCGTCGTGGTGCACGTAGGAGCCGTAGGAACCGCCGTCGAGTCGCATGCCGCGGGCGAAGTTCACGTTCTCGCCGGTGGTGATGCGCAGGTCGTCGACGTGCTTGTTGATGGCGTCGTCGGCTTCGACGTCACCGGGGCTCTGCCCCAGGGCGAGGCTGGCCACGGAATCGGTCGCGGTCAGGAACGCGTCGTTCTTGGCCGTGAAGTCGGTTTCGGTCCGCAGTTCGATGATCACGGCCTTGGGGCCGTCGATGGCGATGCCGATCCGACCCTCGCCGGTGGTTCGCTCGGTGCGGGTGTCCATCTTGCCCTTGCGCTTCTCTCGCAACCAGGACTCGGCCGCAGCCATGTCACCGTTGTTTTCCTGAAGGGCCTTCTTGCAGTCCATCATGCCCAGACCGGTCTTTTCTCGCAGGGCCATGACATCCTTGGCGGCAATGGTGCTCATTCTCTTGTTCTCCGGATTCGCTTCTGTTGATTCGGTTGATCAGGCCTGCTCGGGCGTGGACTCGGCCACGGGAGCGGGGGCTGGTTCTTCGGTGGCGGCGGCTTCTTCGGCCACGGGGGCGGGCTCGTCGGCCCGGAAGGAGCTGCGGCTGGAGCGACGCTTGGGGGACTTCGGGGCCTCCTCGGTCTGTTCGGCCTCTTCCGAGCCCTGGGTGCCGCGACGCTTCAGGCCCTCCTCGACGGCTGCGGACAGCTCGCGAAGGATGACATCGATGGATCGCATCGAGTCGTCGTTGCCCGGAATGGGGATGTCCACCTTGTCCGGGTCGCCGTCGGTGTCGATGAGGGCGATGGTCGGAATGCCGAGATTGCGGGCTTCGCGCAGGGCGTTGAGTTCACGGCCCGAGTCGATGATGACCACGGCACCGGGATGCTTCTTCATGTTGCGGATGCCCTGAAGGTTGCGGGTGATCTTCCGCTTCTCGCGCATCAGCTGCGAAGTCATCTTCTTGGAGTAGGTGTCGATCTCACCCGACTCGACCAGAGCTTCGAGTTCCTCGAGCCGCTTGAGTCGTTCACGAATGGTCCGGAAGTTGGTCAGGGTTCCGCCGAGCCAGCGTTCCGTGACCCACGGCATGCCGGTTTCCTGGCAATGGGCCTCGATGCTGTTGCGAGCCTGACGCTTGGTGCCGACGAAGCACACGTCGCGTCCCTGGGACACGATCTTGGTGATGTACTTCTTGGCGATCAGCAGGCCACGGATGGTGGCCCGGATGTCGATGATGTGGATGCGATTGCGTTCGCCCCAGATGTAGGACTTCATCTTGGGGTTCCAGGCACTCTTCTTCTGTCCGAAGTGGATGCCTGCTTCCAGCAGATCCTGTACGAGTTGGTCGGCCATGGGAGACCTTTCGGGCAGCGACACCGGGGGAGGTCGTGGCCCCGTCCCGCCTTGGGCGCTTGGGAACGGATGTGATGCGTCTGCATCAAGGCTGAAATCGATCCGACGTCGTCCACGAACCGGTCGGATCGCCCTGGGAAGCATTCCCGAGGGGAAACGAAAAGTGTACCGGTTCCGGGGGCGGTGGGCAATGCTCTCGTCGCATTCAGCCTTCCGGCAGGGCGGTGCCCAGCCTCGAGGCCGCCTCGAGGACGTGGTACCGCAGGCGGCCCTCCACGATGGTGGCCACGGCCCGTCCCGAGACCGCCCAGCCCCGGAAGGGGCAGTTCCGGCCGCGGGACCGGAAGGAATCGGGATCGATGCACCAGTCCATCGATGGATCGATGATGGTGATGTCCGCGGGGCCGCCGACGGCCAGTCGACCGAGGCCGGTCGAGTCGAGCCCGACCAGGGCGGCGGGATGGATCGTCATCATCGCGAGCATCTCGGGCCAGTCCACGACTCCATCGTCGATCAGAGCCTTCCGGTAGAGCGGCAGGGCGCATTCCAGCCCGACGATTCCGAAGGATGCGGAAGTGAAATCGGTGGCCTTGGTCTGGGCGGGATGCGGGGCGTGATCGGTCGCGAGCACGGTGATGGTGCCGTCGGCGATGCCCTCCTTCAGACGATCGATGTCCGCCGCCGTTCGCAGGGGCGGATTCATCTTCGCCGCGGTGTCGTAGCCGTCGCATGCGGATTCGGTCAGGAGCAGGTGGTGGGGGGATGCTTCGCCCGTGGCGGGTTGTCCCTCGGCGCGTGCCCGGCGAAGCAGGTCCACGCTTCCCCCGCTGCTCACGTGCTGGGCGTGGTACCGGGCGCCGATGTTCGCATTGAGTCCGAGGTCGCGTTCGATCATGGCCTCTTCCGCCGCGGCGGGCCAGCCGACGAGGCCGAGCTTCGTGGCGAGCGGACCGGCGTTCATGACCGCTCCCCGCGTCATGGACGGAACCTGGCAGTGCTGCATGAAGCAGGTGTCGTGGGCGTGCACCGCCTCGAGCACCGATTGCATCATGGCGTCGTCCTCGATCCCGTCACCGTCGTCCGAGATGCCCACGGCGCCGGCGTCGAGCAGTTGCGGAATCGGGGCCTGCTCACGTCCGCGACGCCCGATGGTTCCGCATCCGATGGCCCGGATCCTCGCCAGATCCGCCAGCCGTCCCTGCCGTTCGACGTAGGTGATCCGGTCCGGGGCATCGAGCGCGGGCATGGTGTTGGGCATGCAGGCCACGGTGGTGAAGCCGCCGGCCACGGCCGCCGCCGAACCGGATGCGATGGTTTCCTCGTGCAGCTGTCCCCGGTGGGGGTCACGAAAATGCACGTGGATGTCGAGCAGTCCCGGGCTGACGATGCAGCCCTCGGCATCGATGACGTCCCCCTCGGCGGCAAGGCGGCCGCGGGTTTCGATCTTCGAGACTCGACCGTCGACGATCTCCAGATCGCCGGTTGCATCAAGACCGGATGCGGGATCGATGATTCGCCCGCCGCGTATCAGCACCGTCGTCATGGAAGGGATTGTACCGGCGAAGGCAGAATGAAACGGGGGCCCCCCGATGCGGGGGGCCCCCGGATGATTCAGATTGCCTTCCGAGCGAAACGGCTCAGTTCTGGCCGGAGAACGGGCATCCGCCGGATGCCTTCTCGTCCATTGCTCCAAGGCTGGAGTTCTTGGCGGCCGGCATCATCTTCTTGCTGTCGGTGGGGCAGCAGCTGCTGGCCTTCTGGCTGCAGGAAGGTGCGTCGTCGGAGACGCCGAGGCTGGGCTTGGTGTCCATCATCTTCTTGGAGTTGGCACAGCTGCCGCAGCAGGACTGGGTCTTGGCTGCACTGCTGCACTGTGACTTGCAGGCGCTGGCGCACGAAGAGGCGCAACTGGGGGCGTTGTCGGCAGCGCTCAGGCTGGGAGTGCTGTTGGAGCCGGAATTTGCGCAACCGGCGATGGCCAGAACAAGGCTGATGCCGAGGGTCTTGAGCATGAACTTCATTGATATCCTCCAGGATCGGAAAGGCCTCGGCATCGGGCCGGGCGGTCTTGATTGTCAGAATATAGCAGTCAAAGTTCGGCTCGGCGACGCTCATTCCGTCAGAACCTGCATTCTGATGGAATGAGCACGGATTTCGGTGCCTGTGGTCCTTCTATGGGACCTAAAATGACCGTGATGGGATCCGCCCGCGATCAATCTCCGTATCGGGAACTTCAACGCCGAGCACGGCAGCTGCCGGACGCGCCCGGGGTCTATCTGTTCAAGGACGAGCAGGAACGCGTCATCTACGTCGGCAAGGCCCTCTCCCTTCGCAGCCGCGTCGGTTCGTACTTCACCGCATCCACCGATCTCGGCCCCCGCAAGCAACCCATGCTGGAGCTGATCCGCGGCATCGACGTCATCGAGGCCGAAGGGGAATGGGAGGCATTGCTGCTGGAATCACGGTTGATCAAGGACACCCGTCCTCGCTTCAACGTCATGCTCAAGGACGACAAGACCTATCCGTACCTGGCCGTGACCACACGTGACGAGTTTCCCGGGGTCTACGTGACACGCGCACCGAGCGAGTATTCGGGCGCGAGGATCTTCGGCCCGTTCGCCTCCTCGACCGCCCTGCGTGATGCCATGCAGCTGCTCCAGCAGGTGTTCCGATTCCGAACCTGCCATCTGGACATTCGCAGCGACGATCCCGCGAATCGTCACTTCCGACCGTGCATTCTCAATGCGATCGATCTCTGCACCGCACCGTGTGCGGACCGGATCGACGCGGAGGACTACAAGTCGGACATCAAACGCTTTCTCCGGTTCCTCAACTCCCAGCGTTCGACGGTCATCCGTGAACTCAAGGCGGAAATGGCGGCGGCGTCGGAAGCCCGGGAGTACGAACGTGCCGCGTCCTTCCGTGACCAGCTGGATGCCATCGAGCGACTTTCGGAGCGGGAGACCCGGCGGCGGGGGGACGGCAATGCATGGCAGCCGGAAGTGACGGTCTTCACGACGGATCCGGCGGCCTCACTGCGATCGCTGCAGCGTGCCCTGGAGATCGAGACCCCCATTCGATGCATGGAGGCGATCGACATCGCGCACCTCGGCGGGCGGGACACCGTGGGTTCGAAGGTCTGCTTCATCGATGGCCGGCCGTACAAGGAGGGATACCGACGGTACAAGGTCCGCACCGCGGGCAACGACGACTTCCAGTCGATGCGCGAGGTCGTGTCCCGCCGGTATGCGGATGCCGGAGAGGGCATCGAGCTGTACCCGGACGTCATCCTGCTCGACGGCGGTCGGGGGCAACTGAACGCGGCCCTGGAGGTCTTCGATGCCCTGAAAGTGCAGCCGCCGCAGGTGATCGCCCTGGCCAAGAAGGACGAGGAACTGCACCTGCCGGGACGCACCGAGCCGCTGCGACTCAGTCGACATCACGCGGGACTTCGGATGTGCCAGGCGATCCGCGACGAGGCGCACCGGTTCGCGCAGCACTACCACCACCTTCTCCGTTCGAAATCGGTGGACGGCGGAGGGACTTCACGTCGCTGACCGTCCGCGGATGATCAGGCGGGGCTCGGCAGCACGTCGCCGGTCGGTTCGCCGTCGTCGTCCGAGGCGTTCGCTCCGGTGGGAGGCGACGGAGTCTTCGATTCCGCATTGAGCAGGTCCGCAACGGTCGGCCGATCGATGGTTCCGCCGTCGACCAGGACCTTCACCTCGTCGGACTGGAGCGTTTCGTACTTCAGGAGGGCTTCGGCGATGGCCTCGACCTTGGTCCAGTGCTCGTCGATCATGCGGCGGGTCGCCTCGTAGGCCTCGTCGATGAGCCGCTTGATCTCCTCGTCGATGATGCGGGCCGTCTCGGGCGAATAGTCCCGCTCCGACACGTACATCTCCTGGCTGTCCTGTCCGGAATAGCGGACGAATCCCAATCGCTCCGACATGCCCCATTCCAGCACCATGTGGCGTGCGTAGTTGGTGGCCATCTGGATGTCCATGGAAGCGCCCGACGAGATGTCTCCCGTCTTGCGTTCCTCGGCGATCCGTCCTCCGCACAGCACCCGCATGGTGGCGGAGAGGTAGCGAAGTCCGTAGCCGTACCGATCACGCTCCGGCAGGCTGAAGGTGGCTCCCATTGCCTGCCCCCGGGGGATGATGGTGACCTTGTGGACGGGGTCGGCCTCCTCGAGCATGGCCTGCACGAGGGTGTGGCCGGCTTCGTGGTAGGCGGTCGCGACGCGTTCGCGTTCCTCGATCTTCCGGCTCTTGCGGGCTCGACCGAAGCGAATCTTGTCTCGTGCCTCCTCCAGGTCGTGCAGTTCGACGTGGTCCTGGTTGCCGAGGGTGGCGAGGATGGCGGCCTCGTTGATGAGCGCGGCCAGATCGGCTCCGGAGAACATGGGGGTCCCCCGAGCAAGTCGATCGAGGTCGACGTCCTGTCCCATCTTCACGTTGGCGGCATGGACATCGAGAATCTTGCGACGTCCCACCAGATCCGGCAGCGTGACCTGCACCTGACGGTCGAATCGACCGGGGCGGGTGAGCGCGGGGTCCAGCACGTCGGAACGGTTGGTGGCCGCGATCACGATGACCTGGTCGGACTGCTCGAAGCCGTCCATCTCGACCAGAATGGCATTGAGCGTCTGTTCACGTTCGTCATGGCCACCACTGCTGAAGCCTCCTCCGCGGCGCCGTCCGACCGCGTCGATCTCGTCGAGGAAGATGATGCAGGGCCCGTTCTCCTTGGCCTGCTTGAACAGGTCCCGCACGCGGCTGGCGCCGACGCCGACGAACATCTCGACGAAATCGGAGCCGGAGATGGAGAAGAAGGGGACTTCGGCCTCGCCGGCGATCGCCTTGGCCAGCAGCGTCTTGCCGCAGCCGGGAGGGCCCACGAGCAGGACACCGCGGGGGATCCGGCCACCGAGTCGCTGGAACTTCTTCGGGTTCTTGAGGAACTCGACGATCTCCTGCACTTCCTCCTTGGCCTCGTCGATGCCTGCCACGTCGGTGAAGCGAACCTTGGTGGTGTCCTTCGTCGACAGCCGGTGCTTCGACTTTCCGAAGCTGCCGAGCATGCCGCCGGGACCACCGCCGGCTCCGCGAACGGATCGTGCGATGAGGAACCAGATCAGCAGCACCAGAAGCAGGAACGGACCGATGGTGATGAGCAGCTGCAGCCACACGCTCTGTCCGGTCTTGGCGGTGTGGTCGACACCCAGCGTGTCCAGCGTGTTCAGATAGAAGTCCCGGTTGCCGCCATCCATCGAGAAGTAGACCGGGGCCGGTTCGCTGGTGTTGTTCAGGGCCGGGTCGTGCGGCTTGATCATCGCCACGATCCGGTCGTTCTTGATCATCACCGGCATCGGGTTGCCGGGCGACTCCTCGGCCAGTTTGCCGGAGGCGGGATCGATCAGCACCTTGAATGCGTTCCAGCTCTTGATCTCCTTGCCCGATGGAGAGTTGTTCAGGAGAGCGAGAAAGATGAACAGGGCGCCGATGATGAGCACCCAGCTCATCAGTCCGCGTCCGAGTCGGCCCTGCGGCGGCGTCTGCTGCTGCGGGTCCTTGTCGCTCTTGGGCTGCTGGGGCGGTCGTTGATCCTGTGCCATGGCTCGCGTGTCCCGAGGGTCTGCTTGAGGAAAGGAGTGGTCGGAGAGCATGGATGCCCATGCCGTCCCGATTCTGATCGCATTCTAGGCTCGGGGCCGTCTGGGAGCCCCAGACGGAGGAATTTACCAAGCCGCCTGCATTTCATCGACCATATCCGAGGCCAACTGCTGAACTACCGCCACTTCTCCGACCTCCAGGAACTCGCCCGAAGGTGGCGTCGGGACGAAGAGCCCCGAGCCTTCGAAGTTGCGTCGCTTGACGATGGTGGTGTCGTCCTCGAGGTCCATCCATTCGAAGTTCACGGTCACTCCGATAATGACCTCCTCGTCCAGACCGGTGGTCCGGTTCTGCGAGAGGGCCGTCAGTTCGACGGCGGTGATCCGTCCCGTGAGCAGGGAGTCCGCGTAGGTCTCGCTGGTGACCTTGTAGGGGGTTCTCGACTCGATCTCGCTGATGAGGGCCTGGGTCAGGAGAAAGCCGACGTCCCTGAAGTAGGTGTCGTTTCTGATGACGGGAATCGCCACCGTGCGGTACTTCGTGGGGTAGATCGACTGGGTCGAGTAGCCGGTGGTGGGATTGCTGCTGCATCCCGACAGCAGGATGACGCCGGCCATCGCACAGACGCACGCGAAATGCTTCATGAGGGCTGACCTCCGCTCTGGTCGGGCGTGGTGGCTTCGCCGGCATCCTGCATCTGCTGCTCCAGTTCCTCGGTATCGATGGTCCGGCCATCGACTCCGAGAATCGCGTGTCGAAGGATCTCGTAGTCCGGCGCTCCGTCGAGGACATGGGTGGGCAGCTGGGCCAGGACCGTGGGGATGAACTCGAGCGCCCGGACGCAGGCGCCCGATTCCGGATAGCGCTCCACCAGATTCCGGATGGTGAACTCCGCGGCGATCGGGTCACCGTATCGCTCGTACCACAATGCGGTGACGAGCAGCTTCTGGGCCTCGGATTCGGTGAGCCGCATGATGAGGGCCCGGGCGCCGATCCGTTCCGCCTCGGCCGGATGGGAGGCGATCAACTGTCGGAGTTGCGCCTTCGCCTCGAGCAGGCCGACCGCATCGAACTCGGGGCCCTTGAAGGTCGCGAGGTTGGCGTAGATCAACCGGCGACGGGCGAGGTCGAGCGATGACGATCGGGGATACTTCTTGATGAACAGGGCGTACATGTCGGATGCAAGCCCCATCCGTCGCTGCCTGAAATACAGGTCGGCCAGCTGCAGCCCGGCCTGCTCCGCGAGTTGGCTGCCGGGAAGGCGTTCCTGGATGCGGATGAAGATCTCCTCGGCTTCCTCGCTGGCGTCCACGATGCGGAGACCCCACAGCTTGCGTCGCATGCCGTGTGCGTACTGCACCGCAATTTCGTACTCGCGGGCGGATGCCGTGGTGAAGGACGGGCTCGAGGGGTATCGCCGCACCACGTATTCGTATTCGTACAGCGCTTCGTACTCGTCGTTCAGTGCGACCAGTGCATCGCCCTTGAGCACCATCGCTTCGGGAAGCAGGGGCGAGCGGGGATTCCGATCGATCCATCTCTGGACGAGATTGAGGGTGCGGTCCGGTCGCCCCTGGGCTAGGAACCGCCGCGCGGAGGCCAGGCGCCCTTCCGGGGTGTTCGGCTTGGGTGCGGACTCGAGTTCCCAGTTGTCGGAGTCGTCCAGCTGGAACGACTGCTGGGCGACGGCCGGAACGCCGGTGGTCAGGGCGATCAGCAGAGGTCCGAGAAGATGTCGTGTCCAACGTGGTCGGGATGGCATGCGGGCATGGTACGGGATCGAGGGCGCATGCAGGGCTGACGCGGGCTGGTTCTCGGACCTGCGGTTTGCCACGACTTCGAATTCTTTCGCTCAAGACGTCCCCGGGCCGCGACGATGACCGGACTGCCTGCGTCCCCGTGCCCGGATCTCGTCGATCCGGCACCGGGAGCAAGGGAGGAGACTGTCGTGGACCTATCAACCCTCGTCGGCCTGATTGTCGGCTCCATCTGCATCGGAATCGCCCTGCTGCTCGGCGGCTCGGTCATGGCCTACGTCGATCCCATTTCGATGCTCATCGTCATCGGAGGGGCAACCGCGGCCACCCTGACCTCCGTCCCCCTGGCCCGCTTCATGAGTCTGCACCGCATCAGTCTCAAGACCCTGCTCTGCAAGATCAAGACGCCCCGCGAACAGGTGACCGAGCTGGTCGAACTGGCCGAGGTGGCCCGTCGTGACGGGATTCTCGCCATGGAACAGAGAATGGACGGCATCGACGACCAGTTTCTGCGACGGGGCATCCAGCTTGCCGTCGACGGGGTCGATCCGGACACCATCGAAACCACGCTGCAGACCGAGCTCGACAATCTCATCGAGCGGCACGAGGCCGGTCGGAACATGTTCGAGCAGATGGGGCGGTACGCACCGGCCTTCGGCATGATCGGCACGTTGATCGGTCTGGTCGCGATGCTTTCGAACATGCAGGATCCGTCGGCGATCGGCAAGGGCATGGCCGCCGCGCTGCTGACCACCCTCTACGGGGCGCTCCTTGCCAACCTCCTGTTCCTTCCGCTGGCCGACAAGCTCGAGACCCGAACCCACGAGGAATCGCTTTCGAAGCAGATGATCATCCAGGGAATCAAGACCATCCAGCTGGGTGACAACCCCAGGAACGTCGAGATGAACCTGCGGACCTACCTTGCGCCGTCGCATCGTGCGGTGCCGGTGGACACTGAATATCGGCAGGCCGCCTGATGAACGCACGCACCATCCAGCGTCGGCGCGCACGCCGCAATGGTCGAGGCATTCCCGGCTGGGTCGTCACCTTCGGTGACATGATGGCTCTGCTGCTGTGCTTCTTCATCCTGCTGCAGATGTTCTCCGAGTTCAAGCGAGACCACGAATACCAGCGTGTCGTGACCGCCATCAAGGAGGCCTTCGGATTCGCCGGCGGCGTCGGGACGCTCCCGACGGACGACATTCCCGCCCGCAGCATGGTCGAGATCCTCGAGACCATGTCCGCCGCCACGCAGGGAACGGAATCAACGCTCAGCCGCAGTGCCGACGAGGGCATCGTCGGAGAGCACACCCGCGTGAGCAGGGTCGCCGAGGGCGTCCAGTTCACGGTCGGCGGCGTGCACCTGTTCGATGCCCATTCGGTGGAGATCACCGAGGCGGGCCGGGCCGAACTTCGTCAACTGGCCACTCTGCTGCAGGGGCGTCGGAACGTGGTTCTGATTCGAGGTCACGCGGCCACGCAGTACCTTCCCGAACAGTCCGCCTGGTCCGATCTCGACGAACTGAGCTACCAGCGGGCCCGATCCGTGCAGCGGGTGCTCCTTGCGGAGGGGCTGGAGGATCGGCGGTTCAGGATCGAAGCCGTCGGCCCCC
>CAJWBW010000023.1:0-10876 GCA_913020415.1 uncultured Phycisphaerae bacterium
GGGCACGGATTCAATCAATTTCCGCGGTGAACGGGGCTCAGGCGACCGGGAGGGGGCTTACCACTCCGGCCCGCCGGTGTAGCGGCCGTAGACGTCCGCCATCGCCTGCACCATCTCGCCCAGCGTGCAGTTGGCCAGCGCGCCCTCCACGAGACTGTCCATGACGTTCTCGTCGGCGCGGGCCGCGGTGCGGATCGCATCCAGTGCGGACTGGACACCGTCGTCGTCGCGCTGCTGCTTGAACGCGTCGAGCCGCTCGCACTGGTTCGTCTCGACCTCGTGGGGGATCTGCAGGATGTCGACCTGCTGCTCGTCGTTGCCTTCGGTGAAGGCGTTGACGCCCACGATGTAGCGGTCGCCCGCCTCCATCTCCTGGCCGAAGCGGTAGCTGGCCTCGGCGATCGAACGACGGAAGTAGCCCTTGTGGATGCCCTCGACCACGCCGCCCATGCCGTCGATCTGTCCGATGATCGCGTCGGCGTCGGCCTGCATCTGATCGGTCAGCGCTTCGACGTACCACGAACCGCCCAGCGGATCGACCGTGCGGTGCACGCCCGTCTCGTGGGCCAGGATCTGCTGGGTGCGCAGCGCCACGCGGACGGAGGTTTCCGTCGGCAGGCCGAGCGTCTCGTCCATCGAGTCGGTGTGCAGACTCTGGCACCCGCCCAGCACGCCGGCCATGGCCTGGTAGGCCACCCGGACGATGTTGTTCAGCGGCTGCTGCTCGGTCAGCGAACAGCCGGCCGTCTGCACGTGCGTCCGCATGAGCAGCGAGCGGTCGTTCTTCGCACCGTAGCGCTCGCGCATCGCCGTCGCCCAGATGCGGCGGGCGGCGCGGAGCTTGCAGATCTCCTCGAAGAACTCGTTGTGGGCGTTGAAGAAGAACGACAGCCGCGGGGCGAAGGCGTCCACGTCGAGGCCGCGCGCGATGCACGCCTCCACGTACTCCATGCCGTCACGCAGCGTGAAGGCCAGCTCCTGCGTGGCCGACGAACCGGCCTCGCGGATGTGGTAGCCGCTGATGGACACACTGTTCCATCTGGGCAGATGCTTCGTGGCGTACTCGATGGTGTCCACCACGAGCTTCACCGACGCCTCGGGCGGGTAGATGAACTCGTTCTGGGAGTGGAACTCCTTGAGGATGTCGTTCTGCAGCGTGCCGCCGAGCTTCGCGACGTCGATGTCGCGCTGCTTCGCCATCGCGATGTACATCGCCCAGATCACCGCGGCCGGACCGTTGATGGTCTGGCTGACCGTGACCTCGTCGATGGGGATGTCGGCGTACAGGCGGTGCATGTCCTCGATGGTGTCGATGGCCACGCCGCAGCGGCCGACCTCGCCGAGGCTCAGGGGATCGTCGCTGTCGCGGCCCATCAGCGTGGGCAGATCGAACGCGGTCGACAGACCGGTGTTCACGCCCTTGGCGTTCTCCAGCAGGTACTTGAACCGCTGGTTCGTGTCGTCGGCCGAACCGAAGCCGGCGAACTGCCGCATCGTCCACAGCCGCGAACGGTACATCGTCTCGTGCACCCCGCGGGTGAAGGGGAAGATGCCCGGCAGGCCGATCCGCTCGTGCGGCGTCGACGGGTCGTCCGGAGACGTCGTGGGAACGGTGCCCGGACCGTAGAGCTGGTCGATCTCGTAGCCCGAGAGGGACACGGTCGCCGGATCCACGCGGGGAGCCTGGTCGGAAGCGGAATCGGATGGTCGGTTGATGGTCGTCATGATCGAACGATTTTAGCACATGGCCACCCCCGAATCGACGGGAAGTCGCCGACCGGGCCGTGGACGGCCCGCAGGCGGCCATCAGTCGTCGTAGGTCGTCACCGGATCGGGGCGGTAGTCGTCCTTGCCCCCGGCCGGGGTCCAGCCCTCGGGGCGATCGGCGAGTTCGTCGGTCCGCAGGGGACGGTTCGGTTCGGCCGGTTCGTACCGCTCGCCGGGACGCATGAAGACGTCGATGCGGCGGCTGTAGGCGTCGGGCACGGTCATGGAGTTGTCGAGGGAACCGTACGACGTGCCGAGATCCATGATCTCGTACTTCATCAGGTCCGGGGTGTAGACCTCGTCGTCACCCTGATCGGCGTAGAACTGCATCACCAACTGGCGACCGACGGGGATCTTCATCTCGAAGATGTTCTCGCCGTTGCGCATGTCGAGCAGCATGACGGTCTTGGGCTCCTCGGCGGTGGAGTAGTAGGTCAACGCTCCCTTGCTCGACGGCATCAGTCCGCCCTGGGGCGAGTAGCATCCGCCGGTGAGCAGGGTGGCCAGAAGGAGTCCGGTGAAATGAAGCCGTGTCATGGTGGTCGTCGCTCGTGGTGATGGGGGGTCGTGTTGCGGGCCACGCCCGTGAATCCCTTCTATCGGCCAGCCACGGCCGGAGTTCCCACAGATTGGTCATTCCATCATAGACCCCGAGTCCCCCGCGGATTCCCGGGCTCTAAAGAGGGATAGAATGTGGGGCATGGCATCCACGGAACCCTCCATCCGCATCGGACACGGCTACGACCTGCACCGGCTTGAACCTCTGGCTCCCGACGGCGCCGGCCGTCCAATGGTGCTCGGAGGGGTGTCGGTCGAGCACGCTGCGGGACCGGTCGGTCACAGCGACGGGGACGTGGTGCTCCACGCCGTCACCGACGCGATCCTGGGGGCGATGGGCGAGCCCGACATCGGGCAGCTCTTTCCCGACGACGACGCCGCCAACGCGGGGCGCGATTCGATGGACTTCCTCGCCGAAGCCGTCCGTCGCATGCGGGAGCGCAATCTCGAGCCCGGCAACCTCGACATCACCGTCGTCTGCCAGCGGCCGAAGATCAGCCCCCTCAAGCAGGCCATGGAAGAGCGGATCGCCGCGGCCCTGGGCTGCGAACCGCAGCGGGTGAACGTCAAGGGCAAGACCCACGAGGAAGTCGATGCCGTCGGTGAAGGCCGGGCCATCGAGACCCACGCCGTCGTCCTGCTGATCGGAGCGGAGGCATGAGCCGCGAACCGGGACTCGACGGACGACACCACTGGCAGCGGGCGATCGACCTCGCCTCGCGTCGGCACACCGGCCAGTTCCGTCGCAACGGCGTGACGCCCTACGCCTCGCATCCGGTGCGGGTGGCCATGGTCGCCGCCACCGTGTTCGGCGTGCAGGACGAACGCATCCTCGCCGCAGCCGTGCTGCACGATCTCATCGAGGACACCACCGTCGACTACGACGAGCTGGTCGAGCACTTCGACCACGAGATCGCCGACTGGGTCGCCGCATTGAGCAAGGACAAGCGGCTGCCCGAGGACCGGCGCGAAGCCGAGTACGACCGCGCGATCGCCGCGGCGGCCTGGCCGGTCCGGCTGATCAAGCTTGCCGACGTGTACGACAACCTCTGCGACTGCGACGACGCCCGTCGCTCCGCCGCCCTCGACACGGCCCGGCGGGCGCTGGTCCTGGCCGCCACCGATCCCGAACTTGAGCATGCATCGGCCTGCCTCGATGCATTCGTGCGTACGATGTCCACGGGCGATGTCGCCCCATCATGAACCCTCTCCGGATTCGACCCGTGCTGCTTTCGATCTGCATTCTGCTGCTGACGGCCTGCCAGCCGTCGCCGCCGCCCGCGGCGGCGCCCGGCGGTTCGGCGATCACCGCTCCGGTGTCCGAGCCCCAGACTGAAGTGACGGTCGATCCCGTTCTGGAGACGCTGCAGCGCATCGAGGCGGGAGGGCGGGACGTGCGGATCTTCACCGCCACCGTCGCGGTGGAACGGACCGAGCCGCTCTTCGACAAGCGGGACGTGCGCCGCGGCGACGTCCTGTACGAGAAGCAGGACGGCGCCACGCCCCGCTTCGCGGTGCATCTGGAACAGCGTCAGGTCGGCCGTCGACTGGAGAACCGGCCCAAGCGCATCCTCTTCGACGGCCGCTGGCTCACCGAGATCGACGAACCGAAGAAGCAGGTCATCCGCTGGGAACTCTGCGGCGACGAGGTCGATCCCACCCGACTCGGCGGGCGATTTCCGCTGCCGGTGGGGCAGCCCGCCGCCGACGTGCTGGCCCGCTACCACGTCGAACTCATCGAGGACGCGTCCCGTCACGAGTTCCTCACGCCCGCCTTCGAGGATCGGACCGTGATCGGACTTCGCATCGTGCCCCGGGACGATGTGCCCAGCGCCGACGACTTCAAGCACGTCGACCTCTGGTACGACACTGCCAACTGGCTGCCCGTGGGCGTGGCCATGCTGGATGAAGAGGGCAACACCCGCCGTCTTCGTCTGGCCGACGCCCGGGTGAATCCGGAACTCGACGAGGAGCAGCGTCGTCGACTCGCGGGCACCGTTCCCACCACCGCCGACTGGGTGGTGGACGAACGACGCTGCCCGGAGGATGTCGAACCCGCTGGGGACGGAGAATGATCAACCGGCTGTCGTCCGTCGCATCCGTGCTGGTGCTCGTCGCTCCGGTCGCCGGCCAGTCGCTGGTGCCGCCCCCCCGACCTCCATCCTCGATCGTTCGCGAACTGCTGCAGGACGAGTTCCGCACCGATGCCGAACGTGCGGCGCTGCATCGATTCCACGGTACCTGGGACGAGGAGGATCTCACCACTCCCGAACACCGGGCCCGCATCGCGCTACTGGCCTGGCGACTGGATGATCCCGTCTTCGAGGATCCGTCGGTGCCCGATCGCATCAAGGCCGCGGCGGCGATGCGGCGCGGAGATCTCGATGCGGCGTTGGAACTGACCACCACCGATGCATCCAGTCCGGGTCTGGTCCTGCGCGCCTCGGCGCTGCGGGCGCTGGGTCGTGACGCGGAGGCGACGCTGGCCCTGCAATCGGCCCTGGAAGCGACACCATCGTCCGTCGAGGAGCAGGTTGCCCGGGTCGACGCCGGTCGACGTCTGGCGCTGGGTACCGGTCGAACCGGTGCGGCCTATCAGCAGTTGATGAACACCCTCGCGCGGGTGCGCTCCGAGATTGATCCGCTCTACTGGCCGGCCATGCTCCTCGAAGCGGAACTGCTCTTCGAGAAGAGCCGATTCAACGAAGCGGGGCAGGCGTTGTGGGACGTGCTCGAACTCAACCCGCGGTGCAGCGATGCCTGGTACCTGCTGGGCCGGCTCGCCGTCCAGATCTTCGACTTCGATGCCGCCGCGACGGCCGCGGCCTCGCTGCGACGGATCGATCCCGACCATCCGCTGGCCGTGCTGCTGGATGCGGAGATGCTGCTGGCGCGTCGCGAAGCCGTCGCGGCCCGGGCCGAACTGGCGCCGCTGCTGGAACGCTTTCCGAATCTGCCCGCCGCGCGGGCGCTGGAACTGGCCGCGGTCACACTGCTCGACGACGACGCCGCGATCACGGCGGCGTGGGACCGATGGCGATCCGTCATGCCCGGCAGCCCGCTGGCCGCGACCCGCGCGGGGCGCCTGCTGTCGCTGCACCGGCAGTACGACGCGTCGCGCCGGTGGCTGGAGACCGCCATCGACATCCAGCCGGCCGAACCGGCCGCGCACGTCGAACTCGGACTGATGCTCTGGCAGGCGGGACTCGACGCCGAGGCCCTGGAGGCGCTCGAGCGGGCCACGGTCGTGGATCCGTTCAATCTCCGTGCCGCCAACAGTCTGGAACTGCTGCGGGAGATCATGGACTACGAGGTCGTGCGGACCGAGCACTTCGAGATCCGCTTCAGCCCGGGTTCCGACGAGGCCCTCGTCCGGGACATGCCGGTCGCACTCGAGGCCATGCACGAGCGCATCGCCGGGCGGTTCGACTGGGAGCCCACGCAGCGGACGGTGGTCGAGGTGCTGCCGGATCACGAACGATTCGCGGTCCGCGTCGTGGGCATGCCCGATGTGCACACCATGGCCGCCTGCACCGGACCCGTCATCGCCATGGAGGTGCCGCGTCGGTCGATGCCCAACCGCCACATGGGTCGGTGGGACTGGCAGCACGTGCTCGAACACGAATACACCCACACCGTCACGCTCGAACGAACCCGCAATCGCATTCCGCTCTGGTGCACCGAAGGGTTGGCGGTCTCGATGGAACCGGCCCCCCGACCGTGGTCGGTGCTGCAGATGGTGGCCGACGAGTGGCGAAACGGGACCATGCTGGATCCGGATGAACTGGACTGGGCCTTCGTCCGTCCGCGTCGCCCCCAGGACCGGAGTCTCGCCTACACCCAGGCCTGGATGATGATCGAATACCTGATCGAACAGTACGGCGAGTCCGGACTGCAGCGCCTGCTCGACCAGTACCGCGACGGGGCGGCCGAGTCGCTGGCCTTTCCCGCCGCGCTGGGCGTGAGCCGGGACCGATTCCACGAGGACTTCCTCGGGTGGGCCGGTGATCAGGTTCGCGCGTGGGGACTCGATCCGGATCCGTCCATGGAGGAACTCGCGCGGCGGGCGCTGGAACGTGGGAGCATCCCGGCGACGATGATGCGGCAGCGGCGCAGTGCCGCCGTGCAGGAGGGCATGCGCCGTCTGCTTCGCGATGTCGGAACTCCGCGTGCCCCCGGTGAACCCGATCAATCGATGGAAGCCGACGACTGGAACCTTCCCCGCATCGCCGATCTGTACGACCCCGATCCGGCGCAGCTGGTGGCACTGCTCGAGGCGCATCCGAACCATCCGGACCTGCTCGAACGGGCCATCAGCGACTCGCTGCTGCGGGGACGTCCCATGGAGGAGCGCCTCCCGTGGCTCCAGACCTACGTCGAAGTCCGCCCCGGCGATCCGTTCGGACACCGACTGCTCGCCGACTGGTACCGGCAGGGAGCCACGCCCGAACGGGCCATCGAGCACCTGCGGGTGCTGGCGTCGTTCGAACTCGACGATCCGGAGCCGTGTCGGGAACTGGCGGTGGCCCTGCGCCGGGCGGGTCGGTTCGACGAAGCCCTCGAGGCGATCCGGCGCACGATATCGATCGATCCCTACGACGCGTCGCTGCGGGAGGCGACCGCCTCCATCGCCATCGAAGCGGGCGACCTCGAGACGGCCCGGGCCATGATCGAGGCGCTGCTCCTGCTGGAACCGGACCAGCCGATCCACCGTCGCCGGTTGGACGCCGTTCTGAAGCGAATGCAGTCGCAGCCGTAGATCAGGTCTGGAGGACGCCGGTCCGGAACTCCCCGGTCACCGGCGCGGAGGCCGCGATCTGAAGTGCGTCCGTGAGTTCGACGCGGGTGCGGTGCGGTTCGATCATCCGATCGATCCAGCCGCGGGCGGCACCGTAGCGGATGTCCTGCTGCTCCCGGTAGGAGTTGGTGATCGCCTCGAGGAGTTGGCGTCGTTCATCCTCGTCGACCTCCTCGCCCTTGCGCTTGCGGGCGGCGAGATCGATCTGCAGCAGGGTGTTCGCGGCCTGGGCGGCGCCCATCACCGAACAGGCCGAACTCGGCCAGGCCAGCGTGAGCATGGGATCGAACGCCCGGCCGCACATCGCGTAGTTGCCGGCGCCGTAGCTGCCGCCGACCATCAACGAGATCTTGGGCACGATGCAGTTGCTCATCGCGTTGACCATCTTGGCGCCGCTGCGGATGATGCCGGCCTGCTCGCTGTCGCGGCCGACCATGAATCCCGTGGTGTCGTGGACGAAGATGATCGGGATCTTCTTCTGGTTGCAGTCCATGATGAACCGCGCCGACTTGTCCGCGGACTCGGTGTAGATCACCGCCGGCATGTTCACCGCGACCGAGGGGCCGGCCTTGCCGCCGGGCATCTTCTTCTGCGTCGCCTTGCGCTGGTTGGCCACGATGCCGCAGGGCCATCCGCCGATGCGGGCGTAGGCGCACACCAGGGATGCGCCGTAGTCGGACTTGTATTCGTTGAAGCTGCCCCCGTCGACGACGCATTCCATGAGTTCCCGGGCGTCGTACTGCTGGTGGGCCTCGCCCTTGAAGACGTCGTAGACGTCCTCGGGCTGTCGGGCCGGATCCGCCGGTTCAAAGGGCGGGGCGGCAGCCGGTCCGACCGACTGGTCGGCATCGACGATCGCCCGCACGCGGCGGAGGCAGGATTCGTCGTCGGGTTCGTGGAAGTCGATGGTGCCCGCGATCTCCGCGTGCATCGCCGCGCCGCCGAGTTCCTCGTTCTCCACCTCCTGGCCGATGGCCGCCTTGACCAGCGCCGGGCCGGCGAGGTACAGGCCGCTGCCCTCGGTCATCAGGATGGTGTCGCACAGGACGGGCAGGTAGCCGCCACCGGCCACGCAGTTGCCCATGATCGCGGCGATCTGGGGAATGCCGTCGGCGGAGATGACGGCGTTGTTGCGGAAGATGCGGCCGAAGTCGTCGGTGTCGGGGAAGACATCCTCCTGCAGGGGCAGGAAGACGCCGGCGGAGTCGACCAGGTAGAGCAGGGGAAGTCTCGACCGTTGCGCGATCATCTGGGCCCGGATGATCTTCTTGCAGGTCATCGGGAAGAAGGCGCCGGCCTTCACCGTGGCGTCGTTGGCGATGATCATGCATCGCTTGCCGCCGACGGTGCCGATGGTGGTGACCACGCCGGCGGCGGGAGCGCCGCCGTAGTCGCCGTACATGTTCCAGGCGGAGTAGAGACCGCACTCGAACGGCTCGGTGCCCGGATCCACCAGTTGGGCGATCCGCTCCCGGGCCGTCAGACGTCCGAGTCGGTGCTGCCGGTCGATGCCGCGCGATCCGCCGCCCTCACGCAGCGAGGCCGCCTCCGCGACGAAGGCGTCGGTCAGCGATCGAAGATCCGGGTTGGGGGATTCGGCGGCACTCATCGAAGGAGGCAGGATACCGGGCAATCCGGCGGTCTGCCCCGAAAGCGGTTTTCCAGCCACCGCAGAGCGAAAAAGAGACCGGACCGCCGTACGGCGGTCCGGTCGATCTTATTTCTGTCAAAGGGTCGCACAGTGCGTCCCGTCGGGCACACGTTACTTGTGCGGCCCCTCCATACAGTCACATGAATCAATCACCGTATCACCTCCTTTGCAAGCAGACTGTTCCAGCCGTCGCCGACTGTGAACGTCGGCCGCCGGATTCTTTCCCCTCCCAGCGTCCCGGGAGGCACAGCGCCCGCAGGGTGTCGCCAAGGCGTTCCCCGCGCTCGTCGTGGGTGCCGTCGAGTTCCCGATCGGGGGTTCGCCCGCGGGGTCGCTCGAGGTCGCCCACACACGAATAGTATCGCCCGGAATCTCCCGGGGCCCGCAGAATCCGTGATCAAGTGTCGGTTCAGGCCTGGTATTCGTCGCCGTACTCGGCCGGCACCGGCTCGTCGAGGCAGTCGGGGTCGTCGTCGACGTACACCGGATCGCTGACGTCGTCGTCTTCCTCGGCCTGGAACTGTTCCCAGTCCTCGAGCGTCATCAGGACCTCGCGGGCCTTGGAGCCCACGTGCTCCCCGAGCACGCCCACCTGGCCCATCTGATCGACCAGCCGCGAAGCACGGGAATAGCCGATGGCCAGGCGTCGCTGGAGGAGCGACACGGAACCGCGTCCCGTTTCAATGATGATTCGAACGGCCTGATCGAACAGCGGGTCGAACTCCTTGGGAGCACCGCCTTCGCCGCCCACGCCGTCGACGTTGCGGACCTGGATCAGGCTGCGTTCGAAGCTGGGCTTGGCGACCTCCTTGAGGAACTTCACGACCTTCCGGGTCTCCTGGTCGCTCACGAAGGTGCCCTGGCCGCGACTGATGTCGGGCATCGCGGGCGTGACGTACATCATGTCCCCGTTGCCCAGCAGCAGCTCGGCCCCGGTGCCGTCGAGCACGATGCGGCTGTCCATGCCGCTGGCCACCTTGCAGGACACGCGGCACGGCATGTTCGACTTGATCAGACCGGTGACCACGTTCGCCTGCGGACGCTGCGTGGCCAGGATCAGGTGGATGCCCACCGCCCGGGCCTTCTGCGCGATGCGGACGATCGACTGCTCGACCTCCTTGTTGGTCAGCATCAGGTCGGCGAGTTCGTCGATCACGAAGACGATGTAGTGCAGCTTGTCGGGCACCTTCGCCTTCTCGATCTCGTTCTGGATGTCGAAGATCTCCTTCTTCTCCTCCGGCGTCATGGCGTTGTAGGACGTGATGTTCCTGACGCCCGCCTCCTGGAAGAGGGTGTAGCGCTCCTCCATCTTCCGCACCGCCCACTCGAGGCTGGCCGCGGCCCGGCCCATGTCGGTGATGACCGGGCAGGCGAGATGGGGGATGTTCTCGAACTGGCTGAGTTCGACCATCTTGGGGTCGACGAGAATCAACTTCACCTCGTCGGGTCGCTTCATGTACAGCCAGCTCATGATGATGCTGTTGATGCAGACGCTCTTGCCGGATCCCGTCGTGCCCGCGATGAGCATGTGCGGCATGCGGGCGAGGTCCATGACCAGCGGTTCGCCGTTGGCGTCCTTGCCCATGAACATGGGCAGGATCATTCCCTGGTCCCGTCCGCTCGCGATCAGTTCCTTCATCGCGACCTTCTCGCGGACGAGGTTGGGAACCTCGATGCCGACGGTGGAGCGGCCGGCCATGGTGGGCACGATGCGGATGTTCTTCACCGACAGCGTGCGGGCGATGTCCTTGGCCAGCGTCGAGAGCTTGCTCACCTTGGTCCCGGGAGCGAGCTGCACCGAATAGAGCGTCACGGTGGGGCCGGCTTCGATGCCCTCGACGGTGCCCTCGATGTTGTAGGTCTCCAGGGCCTGCTCGAGCATCTCGGCCTGACGACGCACGCTTGCTTCGGCCTTCTCGGAGAAGTTCGACTGCGGATCCGCCAGCAGCTCCACCGGCGGGAACTTGTAGTCGTCGTAGCTCTCGTCACGCTGCAGATCGGCGTTCGTGGCCACCTTCTGCTTCGGCTGCCGCTTCAGCTGGAACTTGGCGAACTTGTCCTTGGCCTTGGTCTGCTTGCGGGCGGGCTTCTTCTCGGGTTTC
>CAJWBW010000024.1:0-10493 GCA_913020415.1 uncultured Phycisphaerae bacterium
TCGTCCTTGTTCTTGGCCATCGAGATGCAGCACAGCGTGTCGTGCACGTCGTGGTCGTCCGCATTGAGGAAATGGACGTCGTTGTCGCAGATCAGCGGAAGATCCAGTTCCCGGGCCAGTCTGATCAGGTGCGGATTGATGGCGTCCTGTTCGGCGACGCCGTTCCGCTGGAGTTCGACGAAGAAGCACGGTTCGCCGCTCTCGTTCGCTCCGAAGGTGTCCGCGTGCCATCGGGCCTCGGCGACGGCGGCATCCCAGTGCTCCTCCGCCTCCGTGTTCACGAACCGCTCGAGATGCCAGGCCAGGGACGAACCCAGGTGGCCGTTGATCGCGATCAGTCCGTCCGACCACGCCTCCAGGGTCTCGTGGTCCATCCGCGGCTTGTAGTAGAAGCCTTCGATGAAGGAGTCGCTGCTGAGCTTCATCAGATTGCGCCACCCGGTGATGTTCTCGGCGAGCAGGACCAGGTGGTCGCCCTTGTCCTGGACGCCGGTGGTCTTGCGCACCCGACGGTCCCCCCGGGCGACGTAGGCCTCGATGCCCAGGATCGGCTTGATGTTCCGTTTCCGCGCGGCGTGGTAGAACTCGACGCATCCGTGGAGGTTGCCGTGATCGGTGATCGCCACACTGTTCATGCCCAGTTCCGCCACCCGATCGAGCAGTCGATTGATGCGGTTTCCACCGTCGAGCAGCGAGTACTCGGTGTGGAGGTGGAGGTGGGCGAAGGTGGGCGTGGTGGTCATGCGTGGGACATTCCGTGGGATCCCATCAGGCTACCCGCTCGATTCCCCGGCCGACAGGCCGTCCTTGCGGGATGGTGCAATTCACACCTTGTCACGAACCGCGAAGTCCGGTGAGAGCTACAATCGTGATGATGCCCGAGAGCCCCAGAATCCGCTTTGTGTACCCCGGAGGGGATCGATTCGCCTCGATCTTCCAGGCGGCGAGCCGCCAGCCCTCCTGGGCGATGCGGGCGGCGACGATCACCTTCCTGATCGTGGTGGGGATTCCGATCATGCTGCTGCTGCTGCTGGCGGCGATTCTCGCGACGACCGTCTTCGCCGTCCTGATCGGGGTCAACCGGATCATCGGCGTCTTTCGGGGTGGACAGCATCCTCCCGGCGGCCCGGACGATTCCCGACGCCAGAATGTCCGGGTGCTGCGGCCGCCCGGTGAACGTCGCTGATCAGCTTGTCTCTCGATCGATGCAGGCCAGCAGTGCCGTCCGCAGATCGCTCGTGACGTCTCCGACGCCCTGCTCACCGATGGCATGGGGCTGCAGCCCCACGACGGGCTCTCCGTCCTCCCCCGTCTCACCGGTTCCGGTGCGGACCAGGACGCTGGTGACCGGAAGGATCTGCCAGCTGGAGTTCGTGAGGAACGCCTCGTCCGCCCCGAGGAAGTCGTCGACCGAAACGGTCCGTCGTTCAACGGGGATGTTCATCGATTCGGCCAGCTCGATCACCGCGGCCCGGGTGATGCCGGGCATGACCGCACCGGGTTCCTCGTCCCTCGCCACCGGCGTCACCAGCGTCCCCTCGTGCACGATGAAGACGTTGCTGACGCAGCCGCACGCGACGTGGGCTTCGGGCGTGAGCCACACGGCCTCGCCGGCCCGCTGGGCGGCGGCTTCCTGCAGGGCCAGGATGTTCGGCCAGTAGTTGAGCGTCTTGTGCCCCGCTTCCGGCGTCCACGGCGAGAGTCGACCCCCCGCGAACACCACTCCGATCCCCTTGGCGAAGAACTCGTCCGGGTATTCGGTGGGCGGTTGGCACGTGACGAGGATCGTGGGGTCCTGCGGGGAGGCTCCCGTCGACTGCAGCATGTTCAGGTCGCCGCCGGTGACGGTGAGTCGGACGCGTGCGCGATCCAGCGAGTTGTGTTCGACGGTGCGCTGCACGGCCTCCACGAGCGGATCGACGTGAAGTCGTTCGCTCATGCGGAGCATGCGAGCCGATTCGGCCAGGCGTTCCACATGCTCACGGGCACGGAACACCCGCCCGTTCTCGGCGTGCATCGTTTCAAAGAGACCGACTCCGTGCTGGAATCCCGCGTCGAAGACGGGGATGGTTGCCGAGTCGGCAGCGACGAATTGTCCGTTCAGCCATACGTCCATGGGATTCAGGATATCCGGATCAGGGCCTGGACCACCCGATGACGGTGATCCGCTCCGGCTCGAGGGCGTGCACCCGCAGTTGGAGAAGCGGAACCGCACCGTGAGTCAGGGTGACGAGGTGGGTCGCATTCCCGTCCCGGTCGGGCAGATCCCCGGGAACGGCGGTCGCATCGATCGGAAGTTCGGGATCACCACCGGCGCAGGCCGGCTGGACCGCTCCGATGAACGTGGACTTGAATCCCGGGACCGTCCACTGGAAGGACTCGGGCATCGGCATCTCGTCGCAGACCGCCAGGGCGGCCCGTCTCGTCGTGTCGGCGATGGAACGGGTCAGTTCCGAATCCCTGGTCTGTCCCCACAGAAACAGTCCTCCCGCCGTCAGCAGCACCAGCAGGGGGATGACGGAGCGCCGCCGGGAGCGTCTCGGAGAGATTGATTCCGCGTTCATGGTTGATCAGGGTAGCGGATCGGGAATCACCGGGCCGATGCGTCGTCGTCGTTCGGATCCTCTTCGGCCCCTTCGACGCGGCCGTCGGCATCGACGGTCACCGTCGTCATGGGTCGGGTCGAGTCGTCCGTCGCCGCGGTTTTCGATCGAAGGCTTCTCGCGCGTTCGACCAGGGCCTCCAGGTCGTCGCTTCGCGGCTCGAGATCGAAGTGCCATTCGACCACGCTCCGCATCTGGAAGGGTGCGACCTCGAACAGCAGATCGGCTCCGAGGACATCCCACGCCGGGGGGTGCGCCCCGGCTTCGGTCAGGAGTGGTTCGTGATCGTCGTGCGAAAGCTGGACGTCGTAGTTGCCGTAGTAGGTGAAGTCGATCTCCAGCGGGGTCCGACCCACTTCGCGATGGTTCACCCAGACCAGCGCACCCGGGGGAGTGCTCGAGATGCGAAGGGTCCGACGTACGCAGCCGCTGCTGGCGACGCAGGCGAACGTGAGGAGGACGGAAAGGAGGAATCGTTGCATGGATCGTCTCAATCGAACTCGTCGCCGCGGAAGGTGGAGGCCAGATAGGCCTCGCGAACCTCGGGATCGTTGATGATGGTCCGGGGATCGCCTTCGCGAAGGTTCCTGCCCGAGTGGATGATGTAGGCGCGATCGCAGATCCGAAGGGTCTGCTGCACGTTGTGGTCCGTGACGAGGATCGCGATCCCCTGATCGGCGAGCTTTCGTACCTCGGTCTGGAGTTCCTCGACCGTATGGGGGTCGACGGCGGCGAAGGGCTCGTCGAGCAGGAGCAGTCGCGGACGGTTGATCATCGCCCGGGCGATCTCGAGTCGTCGCCGTTCCCCCCCGGAGCAGGTCCGGGCCAGATCGCCCGCCTTGTGGGCGATGTTGAACTGATCCAGCAGTTCCCGGCATCGTTCGTTCTGTTCCGGACGATCCAGCGATGTGGTCTCCAGCACCGCCATCAGATTGTCGCGGACGGAGAGTCGTTGGAAGACGCTCGGTTCCTGGCTGAGGTACCCCATTCCGCGCCGCGCGTGCTGGTACATGGGCAGCGAGGTCACGTCCTGTCCGTCGAATCCGACACTGCCGCCTTCCGGTGCGATCATCCCGATGACCATCCGGAACGAGGTGGTCTTGCCGGCGCCGTTGCGTCCGAGCAGACCGACGACCTCCCCCTCGCCCACCGTGAAGCTGACTTCGTCGACCACCCGGCGGCCCGAGTAGCTCTTGATCAGATTCTGGGCGGAGAGCAGATCCATCGTCAGTCGTCCTGTTCGTCGCTGGCCGGCTTGACCTTGCGTCCGTCCTCTTCCCATTGGTCGGGATGCAGCCGATGGGCGATCGATCCGATGATCAGGTGCAGATCCTTGAAGATGTAGGCGTCGAGCTTGCTGCGGGATCCGTCGACGTGTTCGACGACGGCCGTGGACTTGGCCATCCACCTGTTCATGTCGATGTCCGCGATCTCATCCTTCGACCATGTCCCGTCGGGAAGGTGCAGCGCACCGTCCGGATCGAGACGGTAGACGACCGGTCCGTATTTCAGAAGGTTCCAGCCGTAGAGGGGCACGAACAGCAGCGAGACGATGAACAGCCACTGCACCGGACGGTCGTAGGCGGAGGGGGCCTGCGCATCGCCGTAGAGATTCATCGACTGGTTGGCGACCACCCCGGCCATGCGCATGGCGTCCGATGGTTCGCCGGCGGCCGTCGGTTTCGACTCGAGTCCCCGGATGTAGATGGCCATGGAGATCATCCATGCCTCGTTCGATGCGGGATCCAGACCTTCAAGTGCCTTCGGATCGATGGTGGTGGCGGCATCCATGTCCTGCAGCCAGGTCGCCAGCCGTACCACGAGTCCGTCCCTGGCTTCGGTGTTGTAATCGGGGCTGGCCGCCGTCTCGAGCAGTTCGAGCACGTCCTGGGAGACGTCACGACGGAGGGCGTGCTCGGCCTGCGTCGGAATCGCCCAGACGTAGTCGTACACCCCCCACAGTCCGAGGACCAGGCACATGACCATGATCAGGATCGAACGGAGCCGGTAGCTCGGTGCGATCCGTGATTCCAGAGATGCCTGGGAGGTGGTCGGAGATTCAGTTGCGTCGCTCATGCGCATTCCTCTGAGGGGTCGCCATGGCATCGACGGAAACCGTCAACCGCCTTTCGAACCCATCATAGTCTTCTTGTCGACGGGGTCCCTCAGTTTCGGTCCCGGGCTTCCCGGCAGGCGTCGGCGAGCATGTCATGCAGCGAATCGGAATCCGGAACCGCATCCAGACACCCCAGAATGGCGTCGATGCGGCGTTCGACATCCTGTTCGGGGTCGATCCGTTCCATCGCCGCGTCGGCGAGCGCATCCAATGCGGACTGGAACCACGCCGCCGTCGGCTTGCGTTCGTTCGAGGGTGGATCGACCTTGGTCCGCACGGTCGTGCCCGGAGCGATCGCCACGATGGGAACCTGGCCCGCGACGGTGGTCGGTTCACGGCAGACGACGAGGACCGGAATCCCGTCCTCCAGGCACTGAAGTCGGACCCGTCGGGCATCGGCGCCGACCCGGGGCGGCTGGACCAGATACCGTCCGGAAGTGAACTCCATGTCCTCGGGAATGTCCTCGTCCAGGATCCGAACCGCTCCCTTGACCTGCGAACTGCTTCGCCTTCCCTTGCGGGCTTCGCGCAGAATCAGGGCGAGTTCGATCATCATGTCCCAGTCGGTCCGGGCCCGACAGGAGGCCATCGCCTTGGAAGCGGCGTGTTCGGCGTCGAACCAGGCCGATTGACCGAGTGCATCGGTGGCCTGACGCACGAGCGTCTCGGTCTGCTTCGTTCTTCCGGTTCCGTCCTGCATCGTGTGCTTCCGCCGGGGTTCAGCCGGAACAGACCTCGGCGATCTCCTCGGCGACGGCCTGATTGCCGAAACTCATCCGGACGCCTCCGGCGGGGACGAGTTCGAGGGCGACCGGGACGCCGGCGGTGATCATCGTGATGCCCTGATCGGGCTGGTCCGAATCCTGCATCAGCGCCCTGACGAGGTCGCACAGCAGATGAAGGTCACCCGATTCCGCCAGCAGCGGATCTCGGGTGTTGAGTTCGACGGAGGCGGCGGCGTCGATGGCCTGCCACTCCTCGTTGCTGGCGAGACTGAAGGCCACCACATCGAAGATGCTTCGCCACTTCCCGACCGGGATGAGGATGATCTGATTGTGGTGCAGCTTGTGGAGGATCGAATCGATCACCCCCACGACGTCCGCCTCGGCGATCTCGACCACCTTCGCACCGCTGCGTGGTTCGATCTCACTGCCTTCGATCGAGAGGTGGCAGTGCGATACGGCGACCTCGTCCGACATCGAACAGTAGACGTGTTCCTCGTCCTGGGACGACTGGTCGATTCCATGACTGCGAAGCAGTTCGGCGACCTCGTCCTTGGATATGAATTCCACCTTCAATTCTCCGGGTGATTCGTGGATTTCGAGCCTGTGGAGGCCATTCAACAGGAACCCGGGGGAGAATGCAAGCCCCCGGGAGGAGGGACCGCATGCGGTATCATCCACGGGTTGACATGGTCCCGAGGCAGGCATATCCGATGCGAACCATTCTCTTCATCTGTACGGGCAACACCTGCCGCAGCCCCATGGCGGAGGGAATCGCCCGTCATCACCTCGCCGACCGCGAGGACGATGTCTTCGTCGCGTCCGCCGGCGTTGCCGCCTTCGAGGGTGGATCGCCCTCGCTGGAGACGATCCGGGCCCTCGAATCGCTCGACATCCGCCACGAGGGATGCTCCACCCCGCTGACCGGGGACATGATCAGGAAGGCGTCGCACGTGCTGTGCATGACTTCGTCCCATCAGGCGGCGGCACGGGCGATGGTGGCGGACGATGCGGAGGCCCAGGCGCGGATCGAACCCCTTGATCCGAATGGCGATCTTCCCGACCCCATCGGACAGGGCCAGCATGTCTACGATGCTCTGGCAGCCCGGCTGATGGAACTGATTCCCGAACGACTGGATACGCTGCTCAAGGAGGATCACGCATGAATGCAACACGGGGAACCATCGCGATGGGATCCGACCACCGCGGTTTCGATGTGATCGACGAACTCCGAACCCACCTCGAAGGGGCCGGCTGGAGCGTCGTGGTCCCGACCCGACCGGCCGAGGAGGATGCCTCGGTCGACTACCCGGATGCGGCGGCCGAAGTCGCCGCCGCCGTCCGCGACGGCGGAGCCGAATACGGTGTGCTGGTCTGCGGCAGCGGCATCGGCATGTCGATCGCCGCCAACAAGGTGCACGGGGTCCGCGCCGCCCTGGTCCACGACGAACACGGTGCGGAGATGTCCCGTCGTCACAACGATTCCAACGTCCTCTGCATGGGATCCGGGGTGGTCGACACCGCGGCGATGGCGTCACTGATCGATCTCTGGTTGTCCACCCCGTTCGAGGGTGGTCGTCATGCACGCCGGGTGGAGAAGATCACCGGACTCGAATCAGTCACCGAATCGTCGACATGAGCCTGCAGCGAACCATCGATGCCAGTCTCAACCGTTTGGCGGAAGGCCTTCGGGTGATGGAGGACCTGGCCCGGTACGTCGTGAACGATTCCGAACTGTCGCGCGACTGCAAGTCGCTCCGGCACGAGGCCCGGCGTCTGCCCGATCGCTGGCCCGCGGGTTGGGTCGAAGCCCATCGTGACGTGGTCGGAGACGTCGGAACCGCCATCGAGGCCAAGGACGAGTCGATTCGATCCGGTACCTGGGACGTCGCGGTCGCCGCCGCGCACCGTGCGGCGGAGGCCATGCGGACCGTCGAGGAGTGCTGCAAGGTCGTCGATCGGACCGTGGGACGCGTCGTGGAGTCGATGCGGTATCGGCTGTACGAGATCGACGCGCGGCTTCGCCGCGCCCTCGCCTCCCGTCGGGTCCGGCAGTGGTCGATGTGCGTGCTCGTGACGGAGGACCGGTGCCGGCACGACTGGCGCGACGTCGCCGAAGCGGTGGTGCATGCGGGGTGCGACTGCCTGCAGCTGCGGGAGAAGAATCTCCCCGACCTGGAACTGATCGCCCGCACCCGCATCCTGATCGAACTGGCCCGGCCCGCCGGCTGCAGCGTCATCGTGAACGATCGGATCGACATTGCGCTGGCGGCGGATGCCGACGGTGTGCATCTGGGCCAGGGTGATCTGCCCGTTGCCGAGGCCCGTCGGATCGCCGGAGGGCAGCTGATCATCGGAGCCAGCACGCACGGCATGTCCGAGGCCCGTGCGGCCATCGACGCGGGTGCCGATGTGCTGGGCGTGGGGCCCATGTTCACCTCCAGCACCCGACCCGATCTCGCACCCGCCGGAGCGGCGCGCCTGGCGGACCACATCGCCACCTGGCCGGAAACACCGCATCTCGCGATCGGGGGCATCGACCGCACCAATCTGCCGTCGTTGATCGACGCGGGGTGCCGCGGCGTGGCGGTGTGCGACGTGGTGTGCGGATCGGCGGATCCTGCGGCGGAGGTCGCGGGCATGCTCGATCTGCTGAATCAATCGCAGACCGCGTGACGGTCCCCTATCCTGCACGGCGATGTGCGATGCAGTGTCATTCTCCTCCGGAAGCACGCGGGTGATCGGGGACCGAACCGATGCGTGACGTCGAGTGCATCGTGCTGGGCACGGGAACGTCGGCCGGCGTTCCGGCGATCGGATGCGACTGCGAAGTCTGCTGCAGCGATGATCCCCGCGACGTGCGGACCCGGACCAGTGCAGCCTTGCGCTTCACCGATCGCGAGGGTGCGTCCCGGGTCGTCCTGATCGACACCTCGCCGGACCTTCGCCAGCAGTCCCTCCGCGAGGGTCTGACCCGCTGCGACTCGATCGTCTTCACCCACCATCACGTGGATCACGTGTTCGGTCTGGACGAGGTCCGTCGATTCAACGCGGTCATGAAGGCCCCCATCGACCTGTACGCCGAGGAGCGGACGCTGGAGAACATCCACCGCGTCTATCCCCACATCTTCCAGGCCGAGAAGAACATCAACCCCTCCTTCGTCGCCACCTTGCAACCCCATCGGATCGACTGCTTCCAGCCCTTCGTCGTGCACGGGCTGCGCATCACCCCGCTCCGCCTGCTGCACGGCCGGCTTCCCATCCTCGGGTACCGGTTCGACGCCGAGGATCCGGTCGAATCCGGCGAGGACAGCCCGTTTCCCATGGCCTGGTGCACCGATGTATCGTCCATCCCCCCCGAGACGTGGCCCCATCTGCGGGGCCTTCGGACGCTCTTTCTGGACCTCCTGCGGCACCGCTCCCATCCCACCCACTTCACGCGGAACGAGGCCGTCCACGCCGCGTCCAACATCGGGGCCGAGCGGACCTGGTTCATCCACATGGCCCACGAGATTCTCCACGCCCGGGACGACGCCGACCTGCCCCCGGGCATGGCTCTGGCCTGGGACGGGCTCCGCTGCTGAGAAGGGTCGTCCGGGAGCGTCAAACCGCCGATTCTGGTACACTTTCCGCCCTCATGGCCCAATTACGAGTCATCAAGAAGCGAATGGGTGCGGTCCAGACGATCGAACGCATCACCAAGACGATGCAGATGATCGCAACCGCCAAGTTCACGGCTGCGTCCCAGCGCGCCGCGGCGACCAAGCCGTACACCGAGCAGATCACGGATCTCGTTCGGGAGGTCTCGGGCAACGCACCGGAATACGACTCGTCACTGATCAACGGCCCCGCGGATCCGGTCAAGCGCGAGTACCTGCTCGTGATCACGTCCGATCGCGGCATGTGCGGCGCCTACAACGGAAACATCCTCAAGACCGCCCTGCAGCACATCCGTGCCTGTCGCGAGGCGGGCATCGAGCTGACCATCGAGGTGTCGGGCAAGAAGGCCGTGAACTTCTTCCGGTTCCAGAAGATCGACGTCCGCGAACGGTACGAACTGGGTGATACCCCGTCCTTCGAATCCGTCGAACGGATCGCCGACACGATCATCTCCGAGTTCTCCGACGGGCAGTACGACGCGGCCCGCGTCGTCTACATGCGGTTCATCAGCAACGCCCATCAGGTCCCCGCCGTCACCCGGTTGCTCCCGATGGCGCAACCGGCGGAAGCGGACGAGGAAGGCGGCAACGAGGTGGTCTACGACTTCACGCCGTCGGTCGAGGAACTGCTGGACGAACTCATGCCCCGCATGATCAAGACCGTTCTGTTCCAGTCGTTCAACGACGCCGTGGTCAGCGAACAGATGATGCGGATGGTGGCCATGAAGGCCGCCACCGAGAATGCCAAGGAGTTCGGTCGAACGCTGAAGCGTCAGTTCAACCGTGCTCGCCAGAGTCAGATCACCACCGAACTGACCGAAATCATCTCCGGCGCCGCAGCTCTGGAATAGGCCCATGGCCAAGCTCTACACACGAACCGGCGACGATGGAAGCACCGGCCTCTTCGGAGGAGACCGCGTCTCCAAGCATTCGCTCCGCGTCACCGCCTACGGGCACGCGGACGAGACCAATGCCACCGTCGGCATGGCCGTCTCCTGCTGCGGCGACACCGACGCGCGGCTCCGTGAGATCCTGCTGTCCATCCAGTCGCGTCTGTTCGATCTCGGGGCGGACCTCGCGACTCCCTACGATTCGCCGTACGCCGACAAGGTCGGACGCATCACCGCCGCGATGGTCGAGCAGGCCGAAGCCTGGATCGACGAGGTCGACGGGGACAACTCGCCGATGACCTCCTTCGTGCTGCCCGGCGGATGCGAACTGGCGTCCCGACTGCATCTCGCCCGCACCGTGAGTCGACGCTGCGAGCGTTCCCTGAGCGATCTCGCCTCCCGGGAGCCCTGCAACGAGCAGGCTCTGATCTGGGTCAACCGACTCAGCGACCTGTTGTTCGCCATGGCCCGCGCCGCCAACCGCCTGCACGGCGTCGAGGACA
>CAJWBW010000025.1:0-10399 GCA_913020415.1 uncultured Phycisphaerae bacterium
AGAAGACCTTCGAGCAGATGGCGGCTGCGACCGAGCAGTCGCTGGTGCCCAACGAGGATCTGCTGGAATACGAACAGCTGTTGTATTCACAGGCGGCCCGTGTGGATCTGGACAAGACCGGTCGCATTCGAATACCCGACCGGATGCTCCGGATGGCGGGCCTGCAGAACATGGTCGTCATCCTGGGGGTGAAGGATCATCTGGAAGTCCACGACCCGGAGGCCTGGGCCACCATTCGGGAAGCCCGATTCGCCGCTCAGGCGGAAATCATGCTTCGGGCTCGGCAGGCCATTCGGCGTGGCGGGGGAGAACAGCAGTGAGAAGTACGCGGATCGCATCCTTGACGGGATCGATCGTTGCATTGTCGACGGCAGCGTCGCACCATGGCCGGCTTGACCGGCGTGCTTCGAGCGGGCAGGGAAGCCGGCTCGACCCGTTCCTGGGATCGAATGGGCCAAGGATGGCTCCATTACCCAGCAATTCAGGGGGTATTTCGCCATTGCAGGACCTGTGGCGATGCACCTGCATGACGTGGCTGCACCGCATGCCCGAGGCGACGGATCACGGATGATCCGTACGGGGCATCAGCGTCAGGCACGGATTGCCACGACGCCTGCTCCTTCAAGGTCCACCCGACGCACACACGTCGGGCACGTACCGAAGCGGTCTGCAGAACCCTCGGTACGACATCGACCCGATCGGTCTTCGACCAGACGGGTCAAACCCTTCCCGGTTCGTGACGTGCTCCCACCGCACGTCACGAACTTTTTTTGTGGGTGTGCAGTCGGTCTCAGGGGTTCTGGCCAGCGGGTCGGATCTTGCCGACCACGGTCGGCTTGTCCGCCATGATCTGGTCAGCGACTTCCCGACGGTGGACTTCCACTTCGCGAGGGAAATCCATGGCGAGGCGGACCCGGTCGCCTTTGACCGAGGCCACACGGACCACCCCGACGGGGTTGGCCGGATCGCCGATGACGACTTCTTCACCTTCTCTTCTCGTGATGACGAGCATGCCTCGGGCCTCCTGCCTCAGCTGTGATGCCATCTCCTTCGGGGCTTCCGCAACCCCGATCCTCCAACGGGATACCTTAGCGGATCCGGGCGGATTCTCCTACCACCGTCTTCCCAGAGAACTGCAGAAAACATGCCCATGTATGGGATAAGGCGTTTATTTCCAGCTGGTTGGGGTCAATTCTGGACCGGATTTCCGTCCATATCGACGGCAACGACTTCCAGGATTCCCGGGACGTAGGTCTTCAGGTTTCGCTCGATGCCCGACTTGAGGGTCATGGTGCTCGAGGGGCACCCGACGCAGGCTCCGTGAAACCGAACCTTCACCCGCCCTTCGTGGCTTACCGAGACGACTTCGATGTCCCCGCCGTCGGATTGAATGGCGGGTCGCATCATTTCCACGACCTTCTCGACCTGCGATTGCAGGTCGGCGGTTTCCACGTTGTCATCGGCATCACTCATGGAACTAGATAGTACGAAGCCGGAGCAGTGGGGGCAAATGGGCCTCCGAGACCCATCCATGGGTACACTGCGGGCATGGCATGCCCCACCCGAACACGCTGGATCCTCCTATTGGCCGTCTGCGGTCTTCTGGTCTCCCTGACCTGGCTGCAGGGTTGTGAGACCACGGTCAAGGACCCGATGACGGCGTTGGCCGACACATCGGCCCACGATCGGACGCATCTCAAGAGCATGCAGATGATGCGGGAACGTACTCTGACCGATGATCCGGTCTACCTCGACCTGCTGGCCGGCATCGTATGGCGGCCGGGCTACGGGGTGGCGGTGCGACGGGAGGCACTCAACGAACTCTGGGCCAATGATCGGGACCGGACGATGGTGCTCCTCCGGAGGCAACTGCCCCGCATGACCAACTGGCCCTGGTTGACCGAGTGCTGCCAGTGGATCGCGGACCGTGACATCACCGAGCTCGATCCCGCCCTCATCTCCAGTTGGGGTCGTCCCCGTGCGCTGACACCGGACGAGACGGACCGCCCCGAATGCATCGCGCTGGTGCGCATGCATGGACGCGATGCCGTCGTCGACAAGATCTACGAACTCTTCGTGACCTCGACCAAGCGCTCGCAGCGGGGACTTCGGCAGCGGTGCTGGGATCTGCTGCATCGTCTGGGCGAGCGTGACCGGTTGATCGCACTGGCGACCGAGTCGCAGCCGAATGCGGAAGACATCATGCTGCTGGACCTCAATGCGGCGGCACGCGACTTCGGCATGGTGCCCTACAACCGCGAGGAGATCATCTGGCTGCAGAAGTTGCGGCAGCCCGAGAACGAGGACTTCTGGCGGGAGGCGGCGGCGGCCGTGCAACGGGTGCCGCAGGAGCGACGAAGCGAACTGGAGATGCGGGATCTGGCCGTCGTGGTCGCCGCGACCCGCCATCGTCAGGATCTTCTCGACGCGCCCGTCACGCGTCTGTATTCGCACGTGGACGGCCTGCTGCGGGGACGCCAGCACTATTCCGAATACAACCCGGGCATTCCCAGCCCCGATCCGATGATGGAGCGGCTTCGAACCCATCGTGAACGACTGACCTGGAGCGATCTCGCCGCCATCGAACTGGCACTGCAGGCCCTTCGGCACGCACCGGTGCGGACCCATCTCTTTGCGTATGCGGATGAGGATCACGAGGACGAGTCCACCGAGTTCGGAGGCGTGATCGCGCTGGACGAGAAGGGCCGGTTCGAGGTCCTGGAGTTCAAGCCGCGAATTCGTGAGCACGATCTGAAGTTCAACGCCTCGCAGGACATGTTCGATGCGGGCTACACCTCGCTCTTTCATTTCCACTACCACGCCCAGGAGCATCGGAACCGCGACCATGCGGGCCCCGGTCTCGGCGACATGAACTACGCCGACAACACCCGGGCGAACTGTCTGGTCTTCACGTTCGTGGATGAGAATCTCATGAACGTCGACTACTACCGGCACGGTCGGGTGATCGTCGATCTCGGTACGATCCGGCGTCCCGGATCGGGTTGATCGCTTCTTGCTTTCACTGGTTCCCATCCTGCTCGTGCTGGCCGTGCTGCTCGCCGACGGTGGGTTCGTGCTTGGACTCGGTCTGGCCACGGAACACACCGACGCCGGGCTGATCGCGGCCATCGCCGTCGGGCCCGTGGTCGTGGTCGTCACCGGGGCTTCGCTGGTCCTGTCCGTCCTTCACCGACGACTCGGTGGGGGTGGGTCGCTGCGGGCGATCGTCCGGACAGCCGATCGCTGCCTTGCGCTCGCACGCTGGCTGCTGCTGCTGAACTACCTCTTCACCGTGCTGGGCATGGGGGCCTTGGCGACCGTGCGGCATCTCACCGGTGATCTGCTTTTGATCAGCGAACTGCTCCTGATGCTTCCTCCACTGGTGGGCCTGGGGTGCCTGTGGTGGGTCTGGTATCCGATCGAGCGTCGTCTCCACGAGACCGCCCTGCTGCATCGACTGGACCAGGGGCTGCCGGTTCATCTGCCCCCGGGACGGTGGCCCTACGTGCTGACGCAGTTTCGTTTGAACATCCTGCTCATGCTGGTGCCCATGCTGTTGATCCTGGGGCTGTCCCAGGCGTTGACGGGATTCGTGGCAACCGGTGATCGGCAAATCAATCCCTGGGTCGAACTGGGAACCGGCCTCGTGGCGATCTCGGTCCTGGCGGCGTCTCCCTGGATTGCACGTTGGCTGCTGGGCCTCCGTCGTCTGCCCGACGGAGCGATCCGCCGCGAGCTCGAGGCCATCTGCGTTCGTCACGGCGTCCGGGTCCGGGACATCATGCTCTGGCGCACCGGCGGCACCATGATCAACGCGGCCGTGATGGGCCTGATTCCCTGGTTGCGGTACGTGGTGCTCACCGATGGTCTGATCGAACAGCTCCCTCGACGGCAGGTCCAGGCGGTGATGGCCCACGAAGTCGGGCACGTGCGTCATCGGCACATGATCTGGCTTCTGGTCTGCCTCATGGCCACGCTCGTACTGGGACAGTGGGCCCTGGAACTGCTGGTCAGTTTCACGCCGGTGAGCATGGTGGATCCCACCGGTCCCGGGGCCATTCTGCAGTTGGCGATGGTGTTTGCGGTGATCTTCGTGGCGTTCGGTTGGATGTCTCGCCGCTTCGAGCGGCAGGCGGACACCTTTGCCGTCCAGCACCTCAGTGCGGAGTCGGACGAACCGGACCGGATCGACGAGGATTCGGCGAAGGCCATGGCGGGGGCCCTGGACAGCATCGCATCGTTGCAGGCGATCGATCCGCAACGTCGAAGCTGGCGACACGGATCCATTGCGTGGCGCTGCAAGTATCTGCGGGCGTTGGTGGAACGACCGGAGGATATTCGAATCATCCACCGGACCATGCTTCTGATTCGTGTGGTGTGCGCCGGGATCGTGGCGATCGGTATCCTGCAACTGGTTCTGGAGGCGACCTCGTGAAGCAGCTCGAAGTGTTCCGCATGCACGGTCTCGGCAATACGGTGCTGTTGGTCGATCGGGAGGCGGTCGCCGGTCGGGATTCCGGAACGTTGGCCAGACGGTGGTGCAACGAAGCGGATGCCGACGCCATGCTGCTGCACGCATTGAGCGAGGAGGGGATGTGCGACGTGGAGATCCGCAACGCGGACGGATCCTCCGCGGAGTTGTGCGGCAACGGACTGCGGTGCCTCGTGCGTCTGGGGTGCGACGAGGGATGGTGGACGGACGGGGTTCGCCTTCGGACGCCCGCCGGTGTGCACGAGGCTTCGATGGAATCGGATCTGGTTCGGGTCTCCATGCCCGCTCCGGCCTTCGGACTCGAGGCCGTCGGATCGCAGCCCGAACGGTTGCCGGGGGAGACGACCGGTGAGGGGGCCTGCATCGTCATGGACTTCGACGGCGTCGGTCTGGATCTCCACCTGGTTTCCACCGGAAACCCGCACGTGGTGATCCCCTGTCGCGATGCGACGGCGCTGGAAGCCATCGACGTCATCGGTCCCGTGCTCGAGCGACATCCGGCCTTTCCGGCGGGCATCAATGTCCATCTGGTCCAGGTGGTGGCCGGGGATCGACTTCGTCTGCGCAGCTGGGAGCGTGGCGTCGGGCCGACCCGGGCCTGCGCGACCGGGGCCACGGCCGCGGCGGCCGCAGCGGCCCGCGCAGGACTGGCCGACGTCGGGGTGACGGTGGACATGCCCGGTGGTGCACTGGAAGTCGAGTGCGATCCGGATTCGGATGTGGTCTGGAATCGGGGGCCGGCCGACTACCTTGCTCCGGTGGTGTTCGACCTCGATTAGGATGACCGCATGTACGAACTCGATCAGATCACGGTGTCCGGTGATGCGCGGTCGATGGGGCGTCAGCAGGGCGAAGCACTCCGTGATCGTGTGCAGTCGCTGCTGGGGCACCGGCTCAACGAGATGACGAACTATCTGGCGGATCGGTCGGTCGACCGCATGCACCGCATCGAGGAGGTGGGGCAGACCTGCCTCTCGCGGCTGCGGGACTGGGATCCCGAGGGGTGGGACGAGCACATGGGTGTCGCCGAGGGCGCCGAAGTCGATGCCGCCCGGCTGCTGCTCGTTCTCAACATGACGGACACCAGGGATCTGGTGTGCTGGAGTCCCGCCGGCGACGACGAAGGATGCACGGCGCTGAGCATTCCCCCCGACCGCACCCGATCGTCCACGGTGATCATGGCGCAGTCGTGGGATCTCAACCGCGGTGACATCGAGCATGTGGTGGCGGTGCATCGGCTGCCCGACGAAGGGCCGGAGACCTGGTCGGTCACGGTGGCGGGGGGGCCGACGCTCATCGGCATGAACGAACACGGGCTCTGGGTGGGCACGACCAATCTGAAGACGTCCGACGTCCAGGACGGCATCGGCTACATGAACCTGCTGCACCGGGCGATCCGGCAGCCGGACCGCATCCGGGCGGCCGCGGTCATCGAATCGGCGACCCGGATCGCGGCCCACACCTACTGGCTGGGTGATCAGGGTGGTGCCGTGCAGTTGGAGTGTTCCGCGTCGGACGTGATCCGCCACGATCTCGCGGCGGATCCCATCGTCCAGACCAATCACTGCCTCGACGCGGGGCATCAGGCCCGAGAGCCCGAAGCCGCGTCGGTCAGCAGTCGACACCGCTTCGACCGGGCCACGGCGTTGCTGGCCGAGGGGGAGTTCGATCTCGAGGCCGTGCGTGGAGTCCTCTCCGATCGCAGCGAAGGGGCGCTCTCGATCAGTCGGCATCCCGAAGACGGAGAGCCCACGACGACCAATGCCTGCCTCATCGGGATCCCCGCCGAGCGGCGTCTGGAGGCCTGTCGAGGACCGGCGGATCAGGGTCATTGGGTTCGTCTCCCCTTTGTTCGTTCCGGTTGACCCCGTTTTTCGACTCGAAAGGGTCGATTCCGCCGGGTCGGCTAGAATGTGGGCTTCATGACTGACCCCACGCCCGCTACCAGCCGCCACCTGAACCCCATGACGGACTGCCCCGATGTCGATGCCGCCATCGCGGGCCTCGTCGCCGCACTCAAACGCCATCAGGCCACCATCACCGGCGTCCGGGCGCCGGACCCGGGGCGGGCTCAGGTGCTGCAGGATGCCATCGACCGTCTGTCCTCGGTGCGGGGTCGGGCGGGGTTCTACCCCTACATCGGTTCCGGATTCGGACGGGGCGGGCTCGTTCAGCTCGCCGACGGATCGGTCAAGTGGGACATGATCACCGGAATCGGAGTACACGGCTTCGGCCACGGCGATCCGGATCTGGTCGAGACCGCACTGCGGGCCTCGCTGACCGACACGGTCATGCAGGGCAACCTCATGTGCAACGAGGAGGTGATCTCCTTCGCCGAGGCATTGCTGGAGGCGGCCCGACCCGGAACGCAGCTGGCCCACTGCTACACCTCGCCGTCGGGCGCGCTGGCGAACGAGAACGGACTGAAGATCTGCATGCAGCATCGGTGCGGCGCTCCGCGCCTGCTGGCCTTCGACCACAACTTCATGGGACGAACGATCGTCACGTCCCAGATCGGCGACATTCCGGGCGGCCGTCAGGGCATTCCGCTGAGCACGCAGGTGGACTACCTGCCGTTCTTCGAGGAACAGGATCCGGAAGGATCGCTGCAACGCACGATGGATCTGCTCGAACGCTATCTGTGGCGCTATCCGCACCAGCACTCGTGCATCGTCATCGAGCCGGTGCAGGGCGAGGGCGGCTTCGTCGCCGCCGAGGCGGCGTGGCTTCGTGTCGTCGGTGAGCGTTGTCGCGAAGCGGGCATTCCCGTCTGGTTCGACGAGGTGCAGTCCTTCGGCCGCACCGAACGCATGTACCGCTTCCAGGCGCTCGGACTCGAGGACCTCGCCGACATGGTCACCGTGGGCAAGATGTCGCAGGTCTGCGCCACGATCTACACGGAGGAACTCAATCCCAAGCCCGGGCTGCTCAGCGCCACCTTCCTGGGGGGCACGGTCGGTCTGTCGGTCGGACGACGGATCATCCAGCGGCTGCTCGAAGGCGATGCGTACGGCGACGACGGCCGGCACGCCCGGTTGCACGCCGCGTTCCGCACCGCGGCCGAGGGCATCATCGAACGTCGTCCGCAGGACTTCCCGGAGGTCAGGACCGACTGCCCGACGCCCCAGCGTCCCATGTCGCTGGTCGGTGGGGCCGGAGGCATGATGCGGTTTACCCCCTACGGTGGCCGTCTGGATGCGATCAAGCCGCTGCTGCACCGGCTCTACGAGCACGGTGTGGTGGCCTTCTTCTGCGGGCACGGTCCGCACCATCTCCGCTTCCTGCCGCCGGTGGGGGCGTTGCAGCCCGAGGACATCACCGAGGTGATGACCCTCGTCGAGCGGGCCATGGACGAGGGAGCCTGACCGTGTTCCTGATCCGCAACGTGCGCATGGAGGACATGCCCGAGCTGCTCCGCATGGCCAAGACGGTGCACTCGAACAACCTGCCTTCGAACGAGCGCTCCATGGAGAAGATCATCGAGCGGGTCGAGACCAGCTTCGCCGGCGACGCCGAGCTCGATCAGCGGTTCTTCACCTTCGTGCTCATGGACACCGCCCACGGCGACGGCCCCCGGGTCGCGGGCACCTCGGCGATCATCGCCCGTCGCGGTACGCCGGCCTTTCCGCGTCTGTATCTGAAGGTGCGTCGACACCAGCACTTCTCCAGCGATCTGCAGTCGGGCCAGGTGCAGTTGACGGTGCAGCTCTGCCAGGACACCGTGGGCGTGACCGAAGTGGGGGGACTCGTGCTGTCGCCGGCCTACCGCGCCAACGACATGCGGCTGGGTTCGTTCCTGAGCAAGTCGCGGTTCGGATTCATCGGCCAGCACCCGGAACTGTTCATGAACGAGGTGGTGGCCGAGGTCATGGGCGTGCTCACGCCGGATGGTCGCACCAAGCTGTGGGATCATCTGGGACGTCGGTTCATCAATCTCTCCTACGAGGAGGCGGACGTCTTCAGCCGGACCTCCAAGGAGTTCATCACGTCGCTCTTTCCCACCGGTGAGATCCACACCTCGCTGCTGCCCGCGGCGGCTCGCAAGCTGATCGGCGCGGCCAGCGACGATGCCATTCCCGCCCTGCGCATGCTCGAGCGGATGGGCTTCCAGCACGTCGACGAGGTCGACCCGTTCGACGGTGGTCCGTATCTCAAGGCCGACCGGGACGAGATCACCCTCGTGAAGTCATCGCGGCTGATCACCCTGGGGGGGTGCAAGGCACTGACCGGCGAAGAGGGGTACGTGAACGTCAGCCGCCCGGGCCATTTCCGGTGCGTTCGATGTCCGTACGAACTGGACGGCGACTCGTTGTGGATCCCCGCCGAAGCGGCGGATCGTCTCGAGGTCGCCGTCGGCGAAGAACTGGGGTTCACCCGCGACGTCGCCCGGGTCCGCGTCGACCATGCGTCCGCCGCGGGCGATTCCGTCTCCACCTGAACCGCAGGAGTTCGCGATGCGACGGTCACCACTGCTACTGTTCGTCCTGCTGGCCGGCTGCACGTCCACCAACGTGCACGAGCGGGTCGAGGAAGCGGTCGTCGCCGCACCGCCGGCGGCGGTTCGGGTCGATGTCCAGCAGGGCTCCGTCTCGCTGACGGTGACCCGGGATCTCGAGGCCACGGTGCGTGCGGTCTGGTCGACGCGCGACTCGGATCGGACTGCGGCGGAGATCCGGCTCATGCAGTCGTCGCTGGGCATCAACACCGACAGCGGAACGCTCGAGATCACCCCCGTGGCGCCCGAGGGTGTGTCGGTCTTCCTCACCATCACCGTGCCCGACACGAGTGGCGTGATCATCAGCACCGCCGACGGATCCGTCGACGTCGACGGCGCGTCGGGGGCGGCGCTGCTGCTGGTGGGCACCGGCTCCATCCGGTGCGTCGATCAGGACGGCACCGTCTCGGCCAAGACCGATCTGGGATCCATCCGGGTGCAGGACGCGACCGACGCCGTCGAGGTCATCACCCGTGACGGCAACATCGACATCACGGGCGCCGGTGCGTACGTGCGGGCCAAGACCAATCGGGGCAACATCACGTTGTCGACCCGTCCGGACCAGTCACCGCCACTGCTGTGCCAGTCGGATTTCGGATCGGTGACGGCGACGGTGGGGCCGGCCTTCGTGGGCGAGATCACCCTTCGGGCCCCGGGGGGACGCACCTCGGTGGAGGATCCCGACGGTCGATTGCGGGTCAATGCCGCCGACGGCGACACCCGCTATCTGGTGCTGGGTGACGGCACGGAGACCTCCTCGCTGAGCAGCATGGACGGATCGGTGCGGTTCATTCTCAAAGGCACTTCCGCGGGGGATGCTCCTTCCAGATGAACGTGGCCACGGACGACATCGCGGTCAAGCGGCATCCGGTGGTGACCGGTCTGCACCGGGGGCTGACCTCGGCGTGCGGAACGACGGCGCTGGGTCCGATGGTGCTGGCGGTGAGCGGGGGCGGCGATTCGACGGCCCTGCTGCTGGCGATGGACCGGATGCGCGGTCGCAGCGGCGTCGACGTCGAACCGCACGTGGTGCATGTCCATCATCATCTGCGGGCGGAGGCCGATGCCGACGCCGAGTTCGTGCACTCGCTGTGTGAGGAACTGGGCATCGGATGCGAGGTGATCGACGTGCATCCGGAGCGGGGGGGCGCGGAGGCCAGGTCGCTGCGCTACGATGCGCTGCTGGGCACGGCCCGGCGGGTCGGGGCGGCGTGGGTCGCCACGGCGCACCACGCCGAGGATCAGCTCGAGACGATCATCGCGGCGCTCGGCCGCGGCGCGGGGCCGAGTGGGCTGTCGGGGATGGCACCCCGCCGGGAACTCGGCGACGGGATCAGCCTGGTGCGGCCGCTGCTGCTGGAAGCCAAGGCCAGCCTGCACTCGCTGTGCGAGACCGCCGGCGTTGCGTGGCG
>CAJWBW010000026.1:0-10073 GCA_913020415.1 uncultured Phycisphaerae bacterium
CGAGACTGTCGTCGAACAGGCCGTCGAACCGTCCCGTGACGCCGATGCCGACCAGAACGACCTCCGCATCCAGCTGCTGGGTCTTGGATTCGTCGGCGGAATCGACGATGGTCACCGTCGCGCCGTCTTCACGTGGTTCGATGCCGGTGGTCTTGGAACCGACGTGGAAGGTGATGCCCTGCCGCTTGAACGACTTGAGTGCGGCCTTCGACACCTCCTCGTCCTCGACGGGCAGGATGCGGTCCACCATCTCGACCACGGTCACATCCGTTCCCATGGCGTTGTAGAAGTAGGCGAACTCCATCCCGATGGCGCCGGATCCGATGACGACCATCGACTTGGGCTGCTTCGGCAGCGTCATCGCATCGTGCGATCCGATGACGGTGGTGCCGTTGAACGGCGCGAAGGGGAGTTCGCGTGGAGCGGCTCCGGTCGCAATCATGATCTTCGACGCGGTCACGGTCTGGATGACCTCCGAACCGGTGCCGTGGTAGTAGTCGTCGTCGGCCTTGGAGACCTCGATGACGCACGGTGCTCCGCCGGCGGCGCCGGAGACGATCTTGGCGTGGCCTTCGATGTGGTCGATCTTGTTCTTCTTCATCAGGAAGCCGACGCCCTTGTTGAGCTTGTCGGCGACCCCGCGCGAGCGACCGATGACCTTGTCCCAGTCCACGCTCACACCTTCGAATGTGAAGCCCCACTGGTCCCCGTGGGTGACGGCCTCCGAAAAGAGTTCCGCATTGTGCAGCAGCGCCTTGCTGGGGATGCAACCCCAGTTGAGGCAGACCCCGCCGAGTCGATTGCGTTCGATCACCGCGGTCTTCATGCCCAGCTGGGCCGCTCGAATGGCTCCGACGTATCCGCCGGGTCCGGTACCAATCACCACCAGGTCGTATTGCGCTGAATCTGACACGCCTCGCACTCCATATTCGGGTTCCGATGAGGAACGGCATTGTAGCCCTGGAGCGGAACCATGCCTGCCGGATCCGGGGTGGAGTCGGCATCCGGTGCCGGGGGCCTTCCCGGGGAGTGAGGGACGGTTGGACTGCATCCCGTTGACGCTCATCTGGCCCCCCTCTAGCATCCACGCTTCACCCTTCGGGAGCAGCCAGTGCGAACGGCCATCATCAGCGATATTCATGGCAATCTCGAGGCCCTCACCGAGGTCCTCGGGGCCATCAAGCAGCGAAACTGCGATCGGATCATCTGCCTCGGGGACATCCTCGGCTACGGTCCGGATCCGGTCCGATGCGTGGACCTCATCGCGGAGCACTGCGAATGGTCCCTCCTGGGCAACCACGACTACGGTGCCCTCTACGAGCCGACGAACTTCAACGTCGCCGCCGAGCAGGCCGCGTACTGGACGCGAGCCCAGTTCGAGAAGGAGGAGGACGAGGAGGCCAAGGTCCGCCGGTGGGAATTTCTCGGTCGGTTGAAGGTCCGGGTCGGATTCGGCGATTTCCTCTGCGTGCACGGCTCACCCCGACGACCGATCAACGAGTACATCTTCCCCGAGGATGCGATCAACTCGCCGGTCAAGATGCAGCAGGTCTTCGAGCGGGTCGAGACGTACTGCCTCGTCGGACACACCCACGTTCCGGGTGTGTTCACGGACGAGCCCGACTTCTATCCCCCGGAGGATGTCGAATCCGTCTACAAGCTCAACGGCTCCGACCGCCTGATCATCAATCCCGGTTCCGTCGGTCAGCCACGGGACTTGGATCCGCGTGCAAGCTATGCGATCCTCGACGAGGATCAGCGTCATGTCGAGTTTTACCGTCTCCCCTACGACGTCGAGAGCGTGGCCAAGAAGATCCACGCCGTTCCCGAGCTGAGCAACTGGCTCGGTGATCGCCTGCTCGAAGGTCGCTGATCCCCACTCCCGAACGAACCCCCCCTATGCCCCAGCCATCCAGAAGACTGAGACTGATCGTGCCGCTGATCGTCGGCGGACTGGCGCTGTTGATCATCCTGCTTGTCGCCACCGGCGAGGGAGGCGGCAATCGGGTCCAGGTGAAGCGCGACGCCCAACTCCGTCCGGACGAGGCGGTCTCGGACGTCGCGTCCCCGCCGACCGAGTCCGAGGCCCCCGCGGCCAAGCAGCCGTCCGATCCCCCCGCCGCCCCGCCGCCCGCCGAGGAATCCGTCGCCGCCCCCGCCACGCCGGAGGCCGCGGACCGGTCTCTGGAGTCGCTGCGCATGGCGACGAATCCCGTCGCCGACGACGAACCGGTCCAGACGCTGGGCGATCTCGACGATCCCGGACAGTGGGCGATGCAGCTCGCCTTCACGCGTGAAGGCGCCGGGGTCAGCCGCATCCCCTACTCCAACATCTGGCAGACGGCCGCGGCCCGACGGCAGGCGGCGGAGTACTTCGCGGCGCGTCAGCGTGGCGACACCGACGGGTACAGCCTTCCGGCACCGGACGATCGCTACGTGCTGCTCAACGAACATCCGGTCTCCTGGGTCAACGCCGAAGGCGAGCGGCGCGAGCGGACCATCTCGATCCTGTCCGCCCGGAGCATCGCGATCAACGGGACCACGCTCGACCTGACCGTGGCGGCCCACTGGACGCAGCCGAAGCCGGGTTCGTTCACGGCGACCGTACTCAACGGGGATGACGAGCCGGTGGCCAGGATCCACCGGACGTGGGAACTCGGCTCCGGCTACGACATCACGCTCTCGCAGTCGTTCGAGAATCTCACCAGGAATCCAATGGAGATCGTCTGGGCGCAGTACGGACCGCCCAGCCTCATTCCCGATCGAAGCCGGTACATGGATCGGCGTCGGTTCCGTTTCGGATACGAGTACCCGGAATCCTTCGATCCCAATCACGTCGCCGATGTGATCGCCGAAGGCGACATGGTCATGGAACTGACCGATGCCTCGGACCTGGAACAGAACCAGTTCTGGCCGAACGACCTCAGCGAGGCCGAAGGCTACACCCTTTCCTGGTTCGCATCGACGAATCGCTACTTCGGGATGGCCGTGCACCCGGTCCTCGGTCCGGACGGCCGGGGATCCCGTTCACTGACGCCGCTGGTCGAGTCGATCGGCAAGTGGGTGCAGGGAACGGAGGAGGATCGATTGATCTTCAGCACGCTGATCAGTCCTTCCATCGAGGTTGCTCCCGGTGCGACCCACGATCTCAGCATGGGCGTCTTCGCAGGACCGCTCGATCGGGAGCTGCTCGAGGACGATCAGCCCTACGCCGCGCTGAACATGCGCGGCTTGATCCTGTATCAGATGTCCGCGTTCTGCGCGATCTGCACCTTCCAGTGGCTGGCCGACATCCTGATCGTGGTGCTGGCGTTCCTGGACGCCTACATCCTGTTCGACTGGGGACTGGCCATCATCGGTCTGGTGGTCATCGTGCGGACGCTGATGCATCCGATCACCAAGAAGTCGCAGGTCGGCATGCAGCGGTTCACCCGCAAGATGGGCAAGCTCAAGCCGCAGATGGAGAAGATCAACCAGAAGTACAAGGATGATCCCAAGCGCAAGCAGCAGGAACAGATGAAGCTGATGCAGGCGAACGGGGTCAATCCGCTCCAGATGCTCGGGTGCCTGCCGCTGTTCCTCCAGATGCCGATCTGGATCGCGTTGTACGCGGTGCTGTACTTCGCATTCGAACTCCGGCAGGAACCAGCCTTCTGGGGCGTGTTCCAGACGCTGTGGGACTGGCCGTTCCTGGCCGACCTCAGCAGCCCCGATCACTTCTTCGCCGAGTTCAAGGAGCCCAAGTCGTTCCTCATCTGGAACCTCACGGGCATCAATCTGCTCCCGATCCTCCTCGGAGTCCTGTTCTTCCTGCAGCAGAAGTACATGTCCCCGCCCAGCACGACCATGACCCCGGAGCAGGAGGCGCAGCAGAAGATCATGCGCATCATGATGATCTTCCTCTTCCCGCTCATGCTGTACTCGGCACCGTCCGGACTGACGCTCTACATCCTGACCTCCTCCTCGATCGGAATCATCGAAAGCCGCCACATCCGACGGCAGGTCGACCGCGAGGACGAGGACACCGAGGTCGTCGAGCGGCCGACGCCTGCGAAGAAGAAGACCAAGGATCCGCAGGGCCGGGCGTACGCCAAGATGCTCGAGCGTCGCAAGGCGGAGGCGAAGCAGAAGCAGTCCAAGAGCTTCAAGAAGCGCAAGTGAGGGCCTGAGCACATGGACACCACCGCCACGATTCTGGCGGTCAGTTCTCCCCCGGGGCGTTCCGCCCGGGGCCTGGTCCGTGTGAGCGGTCGCGAGGCCTTCGCGCTGGCGAGCGAGGCCGTGCTGCTTCCCGAGGATGCGGAGGTATGTTGCCGTGGCATCAGGGTCGCCCGCCTTCGACTCGGTGATCACCTGCTCCCCGTCCTGCTGCTGACCGCGGTCGGTCCGGGCACCGCCACCGGGGAGGACATCGTCGAACTGCAGATGCCGGGCAATCCGTCCCTGCTCGCGATGGTCGTCGAGTCGCTGCTCGAACGGGGGCGAGCGACCGGACTGGATGTGAGACCGGCCGAGCCCGGCGAGTTCACCGCCCGTGGATACTTCAATGGTCGCTGCACCCTCACCGAAGCCGAGGGGGTCGCCGCGACCATTGCGGCCCAGTCCGATGCCCAGTTGCGGGCGGCCGCCATGTTGCGGACGGGGCGCCTGGGCACCGTGGCCACGGAACTCTCGGAGGACATCGCGGCGGTCCTGGCCCTCGTCGAAGCGGGCATCGACTTCAGCGATGAGGAGGATGTGGTTGCCATCGGACCCGACGCGCTGCTGGATCGCCTCGTGCCGATCCGATCGCGGATGGCGGACGTACTGGATCGTTCGATCGGCATGGAGCGACTGCAGTCGCTTCCCCAGGTGGTGCTCTGTGGCCCTCCCAACGCGGGCAAGTCCACCCTGTTCAATGCGCTGCTGGGGAATGAACGTGCCGTGGTGTCCGGCCGACCGGGGACGACGCGTGACGTGCTTCGCGAACCGATCGACGTCTCGAACGGCGGCGAATTGCCGCACGAGGTGATGCTGGTCGACCTGGCCGGCATCGATCCGCTGGATCCGTCGCCCATCAACCAGCGCATGCAGTCGATGGCGAACGAGGCGATCGACGCCGCGGACCTTCTGCTGATCTGCACCGAGTCGGTCGCTCCGCTTCCGCCGACGATGGACGAGCGGTCGTTGTGCGTCGTGACGAAGACGGATCTGGCCGAACGCCCCTCCCCGCCCGATGCGGTGCGCGTCTGTGCACGGAGCGGCGACGGGTTGGGGCTGCTTCGCGATCGCATCCGGGACCGTCTGGCGGACCGGGTGGTGCACCTGGAGGCGCAGGCGCTGGCACTGCAGCCCCGGCACGAGACCGAACTTCGCGATGCCGTCGCCGGGGTGGAGGAAGTGTGCGCAGTCGTCGAACCCGCTCGTGCGAATCGGACGCTTCCCTGTCCCGAGCTGATCGCCGCATCGCTTCGCAGAAGTCTCGACGCCACGGCATCGTTGGCGGGTGAACTGACGCCCGACGACATCCTCGGACGGATCTTCTCGTCCTTCTGCATCGGGAAGTAGGAACCCCTACCCTGTCCCGCATGGAACATGTCATCGAAGTCCGCGCGCGGTACCCCGAATGCGATCCCATGGGAGTCGTGCATCACACCGTGTATCCCGTCTGGTTCGAGATGGGACGAACCGAGCTGCTGCGTTCCGTCGGAGGTTCGTACCGCGCCCTCGAGGAGTCCGGCTCGCTGCTTGCCGTCACGCGCCTCGAAGTGCGCTACCGTTCACCGGCCAGGTACGACGACCTTCTCTCGTTGCGCACGTCGCTGGTCGGTGGAAGTCGCGTGAAGCTCGAGCACGAATACGAACTGATGCGTGACGGAACGACGCTGGTGACGGGGCACACCGTGATCGCTTGCATCGACCGCGACGGGCGACCGCAGCCGCTGCCCGACTCGATCGCATTCGAATCCTGATCAGCTGGTTCGTATCTTGACGTCCGCAACGGTGATGGAGCAGGACCTCCGCAGTGATGCGAGCAGTCCTTCGCGCAGAAGTCGGTCGAGTTCGAACGACACCGCGGCGCTTTCGGTGCGGACATGGATGGTGCCGCCGCGCACTCCTTCGATGCTGGTCCGCTTCACGAGTTCCCGAGGCACCATCGCCTGCCAGTGCTCGATGAAGTCCCCCAGATGCCGGTGCGTCCGCCGGGCATCCCGTTGAATTCGGGAGACGGCGTTCTGAAAGATCGCCGGCCGGGGCTTTGGTCCCCGCCATTGGCTGAGCTGGTGCAGGCGATCGAGCGTCATCGTGGCATCCTCCGCGTGGAGGCTCCGTGGTCATTTGGAACCGGATTATCCTACTGCATCGGGAATACCGCCTTCCGCATTCCCTCTGACTTGGTATCGTTTCCTGCCGATGAACTCGATCAAACTTTCCGACATCCGAAAGTCCTACGGAAGCACGGTTGCCGTCGACGGGATCGATCTCGTCATCGAGCCGGGAGAGCTCTTCTTCCTGCTTGGACCCTCCGGATGCGGGAAAACAACCCTCTTGCGGATGATTGCCGGTTTCATCGAGCCCACGGGCGGAGGCATCCATTTCGACGACCGTGATGTGACCTCCACTCCTCCCAACAAGCGGAATACGGGGATGGTCTTTCAAAGCTACGCCCTCTGGCCCCACATGACGGTGGCCGAAAATGTCGGCTACGGACTGGTTCTCCGGAAGATCCCCGCCGATCAGCGGGCGTCCAGGGTGCAAAAGGCTCTGGAAATGGTCCAAATGGGCGATTACGCCCAGCGGAAGCCCAATGAGCTCTCCGGAGGCCAGCAGCAGCGGGTTGCTCTGGCCAGGGCTCTGGTCGTCGAGCCCGGCGTGCTGCTGCTTGACGAGCCACTCTCGAATCTGGATGCCAAGCTTCGTCTCGAAATGCGGAGCGAAATCCGCCGTATTTGCAAGGAAGCGGGCATTACGACGGTGTACGTGACGCACGACCAGGATGAAGCCCTGTCAATGGCGGATCGAGTTGCGGTTCTTCGCAACGGCAAGGCCATTCAGGTCGGCGACCCTCGAACGCTCTATCGCCGGCCAGCGACGAGGTTTGTTGCAGAGTTTCTCGGTGAAACCAACTTCGTTCCGGCGGAGGTCCTTGGTCGCACCGCGGCGGGAATTGAATTGCAAACACCTGTGGGAAAGATGGTTGCATCTCCTGACCAGCCCTCGGTGCCCGACCATGGCAGTGTGACCTGTTCGATTCGACCCGAGGCATTCCGAGTTGGGGATGCCGAGTTGAATTCCTTTGAGGGTGAGGTCGAGCACCAGGTATTCCTGGGTGATCAGGCTCAGTACCACGTTCGCATTGGTGACGACCTGCTCGTTCGCGCTCTTCAACTCAACCCGTCCGGTGAATCTCAGGGCCGAATGCGGGTGAGCGTGTCGCCAGAGGACATCGTAGTCCTCTCTGACTAGCAGTATCGCTTCAATTCGAAGCATTTATACTTACTATCGACTAAGAAGTCGGCACAATCGCTGCAGTTAATCACATTTTGCCTTCTAGGGCATGATTGGAATGGCTGTAAGTGTCAATATTGTCGTCCGAAAACTTATCGGAGTCTGGGTATGGTGTCGACTTCAAGTGTGGATGTTCCACGTGGAACATCGTGATATTGGTACGGCTCTGGTTCCACGTGGAACCAGACCGGCGGTTGAGAATGGAGCGGGCAAGGATGGCCACCAAGAAGAAGCGTCGTTTGGGACGAGGTCTCGGAAGTATGATCAACACCCCGGTCAAGGTGGATGTGCCGAACTCGTCTAACGAGTCGAAGGCAACGGTTGTCGTGGCCGATCCCCCCGCCGCTCCGGTGGAAAGGGGTGAGAAGAGCTCGTCTCCTGGATCCCTGATTCGGGTATCTCCCTCGAATGTGCGTCCCAACCCCTACCAGCCGCGGAAGGTCTTCGACGAGGCGGCTTTGGTGTCGCTGGCGGACTCAATTCGATCGGCTGGAGTCATGCAGCCGGTTGTCGTGAGGCCAGCCGCGGACGGATACGAGCTGATCGCTGGTGAACGCCGCTTGCGGGCCGCCGAAATCGTTGGCCTCGAGCATATACCGGCCGTGATCCAGGACGTTGACGATCGGACCGCTGCTGAGTGGTCGATCATCGAGAACGTCCAGCGGGAGGATCTGAATCCGATGGAGCGCGCGGAAGCCTTCCAGCATCTTCAGGATCAGTTTGGGCTCACGCACCAGGAGATTGCTGAGAAGGTCGGCTTGAACAGATCGTCAGTGACCAACCATCTCCGGCTCAATGAGTTGGATGAGGCGACCAAGGAAGCCGTACGGACCTCAGCCCTGAGTATGGGTCATGCAAGAACAATGTTAAGTGTGGGAAGTCTGTCGGTTCGTGCGAAGATGCTTCGACAGTGCCTGTCGAACCACTGGTCGGTACGGGAGTTGGAGCGTCGTGTCCGTGTCCTGACCGATGGAGCCGGGTCGTCCGCGTCGGCCAAGACAGATGTCGATCCCCGACAGTCGAATCTCGATGATCTCCAGAAGAAGCTCGGAGAGCATCTGGGAACCCGTGTGCAGATTCACCAGCAGGCCCGCAATCCCGGCCGCGGTCGGATGGTCATCGAGTTCTACGACCTGGATCAGTTCGACGGACTGCTGTCCCGGTTGGGCTACAACAACGCATAAACCTCGGTTTCGTGCCCATCTCGTGGTTTTTGCGCTGTATTGCGCAGGAACGCACAAGTGTTCGACGACCCGGTCCGATGACGGCTCCTGACGCCCCATTCCTACGTGGTAGGGGTGCGGCTCGGCATTTGCTGTCAGGAGATCGGACATGCAGGACGTACCAGGAATCAACATCAACAGCTCCGGGCACGACCCTCTTAATACTGTTCAGGATCCTGTCGAAGCCGCCCAGGCGTTGTTTCGCCGGACCCTGAGCAACTGGGTCGGTGACCTCCTCGTACTGAGGCAGTCGGGAATGCTGCAGATGACCTGGCACACGGCGGGTGATGAACTTCCCGCCTACCGCGCTGCAGCCTGATCGATCCTTCCGGGATCCGGGTGCGTGCTGCTGTCCCTTGATCAGGGGATGCCACGCATGGGCAGTTTCTCAACCGGCATTGGACTCATCAGCGGCTTCGACTCGGCGATGATGATCGAGCAGATGCTGCTCGGCGAATCGCGTGGGCGTCTCCGATGGCAATCGGAGATTGCCACGCTGCAGTCGCGACAGTCCTCGATGCTCGAACTCAATGCCCGTCTTCTCGGTCTGCAGTCCGCATCCTCGCTTCTTTCGTCCAGCATGACCTTCGGCGCCATGCAGGTCGGCAGCAGCAACGTCGATGTACTGTCGGCCAACGTCACGAGCGGTACGCCGGCGGGGGACTGGTCGTTCATCGTGGAGTCGCTCGCCACTCGACATCAGATGCTGGTCGGTGCCGCATCGTCGCGTGATGCGGCACTCGGACTGGATTCGTTCTCGATCGAGTTCGGCGGAACACTGAATCCGACCACGCGCCTCGATGAACTCAACGGTGGCGTCGGAATCGATCGTGGTCGTATGGAACTCGTGCTCGGTACCGGCGCCGATGCATCGACGCACGTCGTCGACTGTCGCAGCATCACCAGCATTCAGGATGTCATCGCGGCCATCGAATCCGTCGATGCGCGACTGCAGGTATCGATCGACGACACCTCACTGCGCGTCGAGACACTGGACGGAAGTTCGATCTCGTTCTCCAGTCTTGATGACGCAACCACCGCGCAGGATCTCGGTCTCGTCGCCGATGGATCCGACGGGGTGCTCGAAGGCGACGCCGTGGTTCGCCTCGGCGGCGGCACCCTGCTGCGCTGGATCGACGACGGCAACGGCGTGCTGATCGAGGAGGGGACACCGGACCTGCGTATCACCGCCATGGACGGGCGGGTGTTCAATGTCGACGTGCCCGCCGATGCGACGTGCATTCAGGACGTGCTCGATGCCGTTGCGTCCGCGGTGGATGCCACGGGGGCCGCAAACGACGGCGCCGTCCTGGCGAGGGTGCACGCCGATGGTCTTCGTCTCGAAGTGGTCGATCAGACCGG
>CAJWBW010000027.1:0-10072 GCA_913020415.1 uncultured Phycisphaerae bacterium
CTCGACATCGCCGGCGACGTCGATGGCCAGATCTACATGCGGGACTTCAAGCTGGTCGATCAGTCGGACATGATCGTGTCCTACATTCCCGAGCTTCCCGGCGGGATCCCCGGGCTTTCCAGCGGCGTGGAGAGGGAGCTTCACCACGCCTTCGAGCACACCAAGGAGGTCTATGTGGTCTGGAAGCCCAAGAAGAACCCGTCCCCGTTCATCACGGAGACCGCGACCAAGATCTTCACCAGCGTCGAGGAGGCCCTGGCCTACTTCGAGAACGAAGGCATGTTCGCCCCCGGTGATCTCTTCGGGCACTGATCGGTTCCCACGGCATGCCCCGCTACAAGCTCACGGTCGCCTACGAAGGCACGCACTTCCACGGTTGGCAGAAGCAGCATCCCCCGGATACGGAGCCGCTCCGGACGGTGCAGGGGGAGCTCGAGGCCGCGGTGCATGCGGTGGTGCGCGAGCAAGTGCATGTGCTCGGCGCGTCCCGAACCGATGCCGGCGTGCACGCGCACGGGCAGGTCGCGGCCTTCAGCTGCGAGGCGGAGTTCGAACCCGATCGCATCCGCGATGCGATCAGTTCAAGACTTCCCGAGGACGTGCAGGTGCTCGAGGCGTCGCTGGTGCCCCGGGAATTCGATCCCATCCAGGACTGCGTGAGCAAGGGCTACCGGTACCGGCTCGCCTACGCGCGGCGTCGGGCCGCCAGTCGTCCGCTCTTCGACCGGCGGGTCCTCAGCTGGACGCCCTACGAACTGGACGTGCCCCGCATGCACGAAGCCGCGGGGCATCTGGTCGGCGAGCACGACTTCGCCAGCTTCACGCGGGTGAATCACGGGCGGGAGACGACGGTCCGGACCATCGACGCCTGCAGCGTGATCGAGGACGGCGTGGACTGCTGCCGCATCGAGGTCAGCGGCAACGGCTTCCTCTACAACATGGTTCGCATCATCGCGGGTACGTTGCTCGAGGTCGGTCGTGGTCGCATCGATCCGGATGCGATTCCCACGATTCTCGAACGCACGGATCGGGCGGCCGCCGGACCGACGCTGCCACCCGAGGGGCTGTGCCTGATGTGGATCGAGTACGGCGAAGCCTGATCGTTTCTCGGTGGTCCGGGAGCGCACGGCTCGGCCCGACCCGCGGTGAGTGGTATGCTCTCCCCACCATGGCACGCATCGCCGTCTTCGGCCCCCATCCAGACGATCAGGAACTCGGCATGGGCGGGACGATCGCCCGTCTCGCCGAGCAGGGGCACGACGTGCTCCTGGTGGACATGACCGACGGCGAACCCACGCCGCACGGCGATCCCGTCACGCGGGCCCGCGAGTCGGCCCGGGCCGCCGAGATCCTCGGGGTTCGTCGCGAACAGCTGGGGCTCACCAACCGGCAGGTCATGCATTCGATCGAGGCGCGGCATCTGGTCGCCGGCGCGATTCGTCGGCATCAGGCCCAGATCGTGTTTGCGCCCTACTTCGAGGACGCCCATCCGGATCACATCGCCACCACCCGGATCGTGGAGGACGCCCGCTTCGATGCCAAACTGACGCAGATCGATCTGCCCGGTGAACCGATCTATCCGACCTGGTTCTTCTACTACTACTGCACCCACCTCCGCCACGTTCCGTCACCTTCGTTCATCATGGACATCACGGAGCAGACCCAGCGAAAATGGGATTCCATTCTGGCGTACGAGAGCCAGTTCGTGGTACCGGAGAAGAACCGGGGCATCATCGAGTGGATGAAGGCGTCCGCAACCTTCTACGGCAGTCGCATCCGAACCGGCGGCGGTGAGCCCTTCTTCACCCGCGAGCCCCTGGGGCTCGGCGGCTTCGAAGCGTTGTGCGGACTCGGATCCTCGACATGACCGTTCCAACGCTGCGCATCAAGCGGCTGAACGAGTCCGCGCACCTACCCACCTACCAGACCGCCGGAGCGGCCGGAATGGATCTCCATGCGGCCCTGGAGCATCCGATCAACATCGGTCGGGGCGACATCGTGCCCGTTCCGCTGGGCTTCGCAATGGCGATCCCGGAGGGATTCGAGGCCCAGATCCGTCCCCGAAGCGGCCTGGCCAGTCGGCACGGCATCACCCTTCCGAATGCGCCGGGCACCATCGACTGCGACTATCGGGGTGAGGTCATCGTGCCGCTGATCAACCTCGGTCGCGAGGACTTCACCGTCGAACCGGGCATGCGGATCGCGCAGATGGTGATCGCACCGGTCAGCCGGGTGGACGTCGTGGAGTCGGATGGACTGGATTCGACGGAGCGGGGGGACGGTGGATTCGGTTCCACCGGTCGGTGATCAGACCCGTTCCCGCAGGCGGGAAAGCCCGCCGCAATCGGTTTCAAACTTGTTCTTCGGCTCCGACTGCAGCACCCGGTCGAGGTTGCGGAGGATTTCGCGGGTGTGATCGATGGCGTTGTCGATCGCACTGTGTCCGGTGACCGATCGCATCGGATCGGTCGTTCCCTGGTCGGTGTGGTACTGTTCGGTTCGTATTCGATTCTTCATGAGTCGGTTCAGGAGTGCCTCCGCCTGACGACGCATTCGCAGACAGGACCCGAGGTCGGGCTCGGTCTGGATGTCGTGCGGTGCGATCACACCTTCTCCTTGCAAGCATTTCGCATGGACACTGGTAGATCGGTCCGGTGCAGGGTCCGACTTGCATTTTCATGGGGTGCTCCGTGCGGAGCACGGCGGCCGGGCGGAGTCCGATAGTAACCGGCGTGCCGCTCAGAGCCGTTCGTTTCGTCCGAGCCGGGTGATCCCGAGGGAAACCAGAAAGCCGATTCCCAGCAGGGCCAGGGACCCGAGGATGACACCCGGTGACGGTTCGAACGACTCCAGGGGCCATCGGGACGGCTTGATGGCCTCCGCCTCCGCAGTGGTTTCGATCAGTTGGCCCCGGATGCTGTCGCCGACGACCGGCGCGCGGCCGGCGCGGAAGGGCCAGAGTCCGAAGACGGCTCCGATCAACAGGCCGAGCAGGACTCCCAGGGTCGCGGACCGGGCGCGGACCAGGAGCTTGGACACGAGATTGCTGATCACCACCACCCCGATGACCACCCCGATTCCCACGGGCAGGACCACGGAGAGCACGGGGTCGAACTCGCTGCGACGGATGCCGTCGATGGCGTCGAGGATGACGACGTACTGCCCGAGCACCAGGACCAGATACATGCCGGAGACCCCGGGAAGGACCATGGCCGACCCGGCGGCAATACCGGTGATGACCAGCATGGGGACGCTGCCTTCGGTGGTGGCCAACCCTCCGGGGGCGGACTCCAGCAGCGCGAGGATGATCATGGCGAGCAGTCCGCCGCCCATGCCGCAGATCGCCTGCGAATCGAGCGGTCGCACCATGGACCACAGCAGCGGGACGCCTCCGAGGGTCAACCCGATGAAGAGGCTGTACATCATCCAGCGGTGGTCGACGACCAGGGACCGCATGGTGCCGGCTCCGACCACCACGGTGATCAGGGCGCTGGCCACGATGATGCCGAGCATCATCACCGCGGTACGGCGGAACCGCAGGGTCGAGATCTCGGCGACGGCGTTCACGAAATGTCCGTACACCCCCGTGGCGACCAGCATGGTGCCTCCGGAGACGCCGGGGACGAGATTGGCGAGTCCCATCAGGACGCCCCCGAAGCAGCCGCGGACCATGGTGCCGGAGCGGATGGTCCGGTCGTGAGGATGATGCGAAGGGGAGTGGGTCATGTCGGCTCGATTGGATATGGCTCGGATCTACGATAGCACCGTGTCATACGACTCGTCTTCGTGACTCCATCGGTCACGCCGGGCGGTCCGGCTGCACCGGATTCCGATGAAGTTTCCGCATCGCCGCGGCCGATGCTAGCAACTGGTCATGATGGTTTCGGCCATCCCACCAGGTCAGGAAGACGCCCCGGACGACGTATCCGGGGTGTCTTCTTTTCCGCTTGCCAAGCCGAGCCGAACCCGTGAACATGGGGGCATGGATCACGAACCGCCCCGTGGGACCCGATTGCCCAACGCACGTCAGACGCCGCGCTTCGCCGGCGTCACCACCTTCTGCCGCTTTCCGATGCTCGACGACGCGTCGACCGATGTGGATGCGCTGGACTGGGTCGTCTACGGAATCCCCTACGACGGAGGCGTCACGTTCAGGCCCGGGGCGCGATTCGGTCCCCGTGCCATCCGTGCCGCATCGCAGTACGTCAAGCCGTATCACCTCGAGCTGGATGTGGACATCGCCGCCACCCTGCACATGGCCGATGCCGGCGATGCACCGGTTCGTCCCTACTCCACGCAGGAGACGCTGGAGGCAGCGGCCGCCTTCGCGGCCACGCTGGGCAATCCCGATCGCACCAAGCTGCTTGCCGTGGGAGGGGATCATTCCATCGCCTACGCCAACATCAAGGCGACCTGGGAACGTCGTGGACGACCCGAAGGCGGACTGCCGCTGCTTCACTTCGATGCCCATCTGGACACCGCCGATGTGGTCTGGGATGAGAAGTGGACGCATGCGTCGCCCTTCATCCGGGCCATCGAGGATGGATTGATCAACCCACGGAAGATGCTGAGTGTGGGCATCCGCGGTCCCCTGAACACCTCGAGTGATCTGGACTACGGGACGGAGCAGGGCATCCGGATCATCACGGCCCGACAGTGGGAGACCGGAGAGGGTATCGAGCGCATGGACGCCTTCCTCGCGGAGCTCGGCGAGGAGGAGGTCTACCTGACCTTCGACATCGACTGCATCGATCCGGCCTTCGCGCCGGGAACCGGCACCCCCTGCCCGGGCGGATTCTCCAGCAACGAGGCCCTGGAACTGGTTCGTCGCTGCGCCGGGGTTCGTCTGGCGGGCGCCGATCTCGTGGAGGTGCTGCCGGACCGGGATCCCACCGGAGCCACCGCACTGCTGGCCTCCCATCTGCTGGCCGAAATACTCGCGCTCGATGCGCTGAAGCGGTCCTGACCGTCCCGGATCGCGATGAATCATGCCGAGATTGTCCGAAATCACTTGAGTCGTGGTGGATCTCGTGCTCAATTGATGAGTCCATCGAACCGAGTCCCCTCAGGAGTCGAATGTGAAGACGAACACCATGCGAACGACCACGCTTCTCGCCGTCACGATCTGTCTGGGAGCAACCGCGGCGTGCCAGCCGCAGCGGGGCGTCGACGCTCGCCTGCTCGAGCCGGTCGTCTACGGACCGGAGTGGCCCACGGGATGGACGCCCGCCACGCAGCAGCCTCGCACCGAACCGCTGCCCGAGATCCGGATCGATCGGCACGGCGACGTGGCGGCGACCACGATCGAACCGATCGTGGTCGACACCACGGCCTTTCCCGTCCAACGTCAGCCCAACATTCCCTGGACGGGTCCGACCACCCGGCCCGGCAAACTGCTGCCGCCCCACGGCCGTGACAAGACGCTGGCGCCCGGTCCGCTGGCCCGGCTGCCGCTGGGGACGATTTCCGAGAAGGTGACGGTCGTCCCCGCCCCACGTTTTCCGGGCATCTCGTCGACGCCCTGGACCCCGCCCGATCCGACGTTGGCGGTGGGTCCGAACCACATCGTGTCGACGGTCAACATGGCGGTGGCCTTCTACGACAAGAGCGGCAACGAGCAGTTCTACGCCAATCTCGACAGCACCGGATCGCCGGGGTTCTTCGAGGAAATCGGTGGCGGCTCGTTCTGCTTCGATCCGAAGTGCTTCTACGACCACAACGAGGAACGCTTCGTCATCATCGCGCTGGAGTACTACACGAACGAGTCGTGGATCACGATCGCCGTCTCCGACGACAGCGATCCCAACGGTGTCTGGTACAAGTACCGGACCCCGTCGATCATCAGCATCGAGGACGCGACGTACTGGACGGACTACCCGGGACTGGGATTCGATCATCGCGTGTTCACCGTGACCGCGAACCTGTTCCAGCTCGGCGGCAGCGGTCCGGGCTTCGGCGGCATCCTCTACCGCACCTACAACAAGGCCCAGATGCTCGTGGGCGGACCGGTGACCTTCAACGACCTGACCTTCGGTGGCGGCAGCGCCCAGTGTGCCGTGCACCACGGCCAGCCGGTGGGGCCGTTCTTCGTGTCCCTCGACAGCCAGTCCTCGATGCGGATCCAGGCGATCCGCAACCCGATCATCCAGCCGGAACTGTTCACTGCATCCGTGGCGGTACCGTCCCACGGCGGTGCTCCGCCCAGTGCTCCCAATCCGGGCGGCAACATCAGTGCCCTCGACGGACGGTTGATGAACGTCTACTGGCGCGACGGTCAGCTGATCTTCGCCCACGCGATCGAGTCGGACAACGTGAGCGAGATCCGCTGGTACCACATCGACACCGGTGACTGGCCGGGCGACTTCGGTCCGGCTCCGGCCGAGCCCACGCTGGTGCAGGCCGGGGCCATCGATCTTCCGGGCGCGCAGGCCGGGTTCTATCCCGCCGTGGCCATGAACGTCTTCGGCGACATCGGCATGGTGTTCGGGCAGTGCGACGCATCGACGAATCCGAGCGTGCGCATCACCGGTCGGACAACGGCCGATCCGCCCGGCGAGATGGGCGCTCCCCAGATCGTGGTCGAGAGTCCCACCGGTGCGGACGGTCGCTGGGGCGACTACTTCGACATGGTCATCGATCCCGTCGACGACACCACCTTCTGGTACATCGGGGAATGGGCGACCGGCGACGGCTGGCAGACCTGGATCGGAAGCTTCGAGATCACGCCACCGGGATGCCCCGGAGACACCAACGGTGACGGCGCGACCAATGTCGCGGATCTCCTGGCCGTCATCGCGGAATGGAACTCGCCCTGCTCCATCCAGCCGGCGGGATGCGATGCGGACGTCAACGACGATGGGTTCGTGAACGTGAGCGATCTGCTGATCGTGATCGCCCAGTGGGGCTGCGTGCTCTGATCAGCCTCCGATGGCGGACATGGTCCGCTCCGGCTGCACGAAGTCGGCCCGGTCGATCCCGTGGCCGGCCTGCTTGGTCCAGGCCATGTCCACGATGGATGCCGCGATCTCCTGATCGTCTGAACCGTTGCGCAGCATGGATCGGATGTCCCATTCCTCGTGACTGAAGAGGCACGGTCGGATCCGGCCCTCCGCCGTGATGCGCAGGCGATTGCAGGCTCCGCAGAACGGCCGGCTGACCGGTGCGATCATGCCGATTCGTCCGGGGGCACCGTCGCTGAAGGACCAGTTCATGGACGTGGAGTGGGGACCGGTCGTCATGTCCGGGCGCACTGCGTACCGATCGCGGATCACATCCATCATCTCGTCGGCGCTGACGACATGATCGCGGTTCCATGCGCGATTGGAATCCAGCGGCATGAACTCGATGAAGCGGACGTCGAGATCGCGGTCGCGGGCCAGCTGGACGAATTCGGGAATCTCGTCGTCGTTGATGCCGCGAATGATCACGGCATTGACCTTGGGTCGGGGGAAGCCCGCGCGTCGGGCTTCATCGATGGATTCGAGCACCCGCTGCACGCTGGTACGCGAACGGGTGATCTCCCGCATGCGGTCCTCGCGCAGGGTGTCGAGACTGAAGGTGAGTCGCCGCAGGCCATGGTGTCGCCATTGAACCAGTCGATCGTGATCGAGGAGCGATCCGTTGGTGGTCATGGACAGATCGTCGAGTCCCCGGTCTCCGATCGTTTCGATGAGCTCGTCGAGCCGGGGATAGAGGGTCGGTTCGCCGCCGGTCAGCCGGAGGGTCCGAATGCCCAGTTCCATGAGGATGTCGACCAGACGGATGTACTCGTCCAGATCGAGCAGCTCCAACTTGGGGAGGAATCGATCACCGGGTTCCATGCAGTAGATGCATCGGAAGTTGCAGCGGTCGGTGAGGCTCAATCGGGCGTCCTGGATGCGACGTCCGTGGCTGTCGAGCAGGTGGCCCGGGCGACGGGCTCTGGCCGGCGCGCGAGGCGGCGGGGGCGGGAGGAGGTCGGGTCGGAGAACGGGCAGGGCGGTGGACATGGCCGGGATCATCATACGGCCTGCGGGTATGCTGCCTTGCATGCCTGTTCGCTGGTTTCTGCTGATGGTGTGCCTGCTGGTGGGAATGGGATGCGCGGCCGGAGATCGTCCGCGGACCTACGTCGCGGGCAAGGTCGACCGTGCTCCGGTCATCGATGGTGTCCTGGATGATGCGGCCTGGTCGGATGCCCCCTGGACCGACGACTTCATCGATATCGAGGGGCCGGTGAAGCCTCGGCCCCGCTTTGCGACCCGGGCCAAGATGGTCTGGGACGAGGAGTATTTCTACGTCGGGGCGTGGATGGAGGAGCCGGACGTCTGGGGGACGTTGGAGGCGAGGGATTCGATCATCTACAACGACAACGATTTCGAGGTCTTCATCGATCCCGACGGTGATGCGCACGACTACTACGAGCTTGAGGTCAATGCCCTGAACACCCAGTTCGACCTGATGCTCACCCGTCCGTACCGCTGCGGGGGGACCTACGACATCGGATGGGACATCGAGGGGCTGCAGACGGCGGTCCATGTACGGGGCACGCTGAACGATCCATCGGATCGGGATGACTCCTGGACGATGGAGATCGCGATCCCCTGGGCCTCGCTGGCCTCGCATGCCAACCGTCCCACGCCGCCGCTCGATGGCGATCAGTGGCGGGTGAACTTCTCGCGGGTCCAGTGGCAGCATGTCATCGATGAAGATGGCTACGCCCGGAAGCCGGGTCTCCGTGAGGACAACTGGGTCTGGTCCCGCCAGGACGCCATCGACATGCATCGCCCCCAGTACTGGGGCCGGGTGCTCTTCGTGGATTCTCCACCGGGGGTGCGGTCGTACGTGCCGGCGGGGGACGAGTCGGTGCGGACCACGCTTCGACGCCTGCACGCGGCAGTCGTGGCCTATTCCTCAGCCAATGGGGGCTTGCCCGAGTCGGTGGGGGATCTTGATGGTCTGTGGGAGCCGGTTTCGGATCCGTCCATCACCGGGTTGCGGTTTCGGGTTGATCCCGAGGGATGGGTCATTGAGCTGGATCACCGGGCTGGAGATGCCACGACGATCTGGTCGCTTGGTCCGATGTGCAGGGTTTACCAAATCAGCAAGTAATCGAAAGAAGGCGGCATGATCGGATCATTTGTCGTCATTTTGCCCATCTACGACGTCATTTGTCGGACTTTGATCGAAATCATGTTCATGCATGAAGCAGGCATGATCGAGCAATATCGAATCATTTAATGATCAAAAGTGCCCCCGGAGCTTCAGGAAGCCCCGGGGGCGAGGATTGGATTACGGCCTCCTGGGCCGAATGATTGGAGTGGTGGTCCTTGGGTCCCCGGACCGGATCAGTCATGGATCCTCTTGCCACTTGTATACATCTACGCCTTCACGTCGATTTTCTGTATCCTTAGGTTGGCAGAAATGAGACGAAAGTGTTCTCATTAAAGGATTTGTGACATTTGGATCATTTGTCTATAATTTCTCGTATAAACGTCATCATTTCGACGCAGATCGATGCAGAAGTCGTCATTTGAAGGTTGGAGTAGATGGCATGGAAGGCAAAACAGCCTTCTTGGCACTGAAATCGATGGTTTTGATCTGGTTCAGGCCGCCATCTGATCGACCACGAAGAGGAACTCTTTGTTCCTTGTGTGGCTGACCGTGCCGACCTTCCGGCCCTTGTGGTTGTGAATCCCGATCTGGGCCCCCACATACCGCTTGTAGTCATGTTCAAGGACGGTGACATCGCCGCGATTGGCGAGCATGGACTCGAGTTCTTCCCGTGGGAGGTAGCCCTCGTTGCTGAAGGAGACCACCATGGCCCGGGCATTCACCGAATCGATGACGTGCTGAAGGGCGTCTCGGATCTCCCGCTTGCGGTTGAAGGGGCTTTTTCGGGTCTTGCAGTCGGTTCGCTTGCAGGCGATGCCGTAGACATCCGGCTTGTCCCACTCGATCAGGCTCTCCCAGACGTGGTAGTTGCCGAGGTAGGAATGCTGGTTGTAGGGCGGGTCGAGGTAGGCGACATCCACCTGGACCTGCCTGGCCGCCTCCGCGGCATCGAGGCAGAGGGCTTCGCCCTTGCCGTGGG
>CAJWBW010000028.1:0-10062 GCA_913020415.1 uncultured Phycisphaerae bacterium
GGCAGCCAGCAGGTCCTTGCTCACCGGGATTGGGTACCCGGCGGAAGTCCCGCCTAGCCGACTGAGCTCGCTTTCCTTCCGGTAGTCGCTGAGGACCCGATCGAGATCGTCGATTCGATCGAATGCCGCTCTCACGGCCCGGTCCGCCCGGGTCCGGTCCGGGGCGTGGATTCGAACGTGGACGGTGGTTCCCAACCGAACCCGCTCATACTGAAAGAGTTCCTCGAGGAACTCTGTGGATCGCTTCGGAGCGACCGGATCGGACACCGACCCTGCTCTTCGCTGCATCCCGTCCGCGGATCCCATGCAACCCGGGGCTGCAGCCAGAATCAGCAGTATGATGAGAGACCGGAGAAGGAAGAACACCCTGTCCATGACGACAACCATACCGAAGCCGATGCATTTGATCGCCGTCCGGGGATTCCTCGCCGGGGGACTGCTGCTTCTGCCGGCATGCGGGGCGACGGGACCAGCCTCGGAACCCGCCCTGGCCCCCTTCACCCAATCGATCGGCACCACCGCTCTGGAGATCAGGGTCGTTCCGATTTCGGGATCGGACGGCATCGACGCCTTCTACATGACGGAGATGGAAATCGACTGGGACCTGTTCGACGCGTTCGTCTTCGACGTCGACGAACTGCCGGTCAAGGGGACTCCCGAAGCCCAAACCCGCCCCACTCGCCCCTACATGCTGGTCGACCGGGGATTCGGTCACGCCGGCTACCCGGCGATCTCGATGTCCCTTCGGGGAGCCCAGTCGTTCTGCCGGTGGATGACGGAGCAGACCGGCCGAACCTGGAGGCTGCCCACCCGGCGGGAATGGACGCACGCCTGCACTCTGGGCTCCGTGTCGCGCGACCGGATGGAGCACCACGCCTGGTACGAGGCCAACGCCGAATGGACCACGCATCCCATCGGCACCAAGGCGGCGGACGCCACCGGTCTGTACGACCTTCATGGCAATGTCGCCGAGTGGGTGATCGACGAGCAGGGCAACGGAATCGCCATGGGCGGATCCTTCGTCTCGACCCTCGACGAACTGTCCTGCGACAGCGGGCAACCCGACACCAAGGACTGGAACGAAAGCGACCCCCAGATTCCACGGAGCATCTGGTGGCTCGCCGACGCCCCCTTCATCGGATTCCGCATCGTCACCGATGCACCACACTGACCAAAGGAGTACGAGCATGTCCGAACCTGTGAAACCGACCACGGACTTCTCACGTCGCCAGTTCGTCACCGCATCCACCGCCGCCATTGGTGCCGTCTCGATGGTCACCCCCTCCCTCGCGTGGATCCGTGGAGACGACACCATCAAGGTCGGACTGATCGGATGCGGAGGTCGAGGCACCGGCGCCGCGGGGCAGGCCCTGAATGCCGACCAGGGCGCCGTGCTCTGGGCCATGGGCGACGCCTTCGGCGATCGGTTGCGGTCGAGCCACGACAACCTCGTCGCGCACGCCGGCGGGCGGGCGGAGGTGCCGGAAGAACGTCGATTCTCGGGCTTCGACGCGTACCAGCAGGTCATCGACAGCGGAGTCGACGTGGTGATCCTCACCACCCCCCCGCACTTCCGCCCCGCCCACATGCGGGCGGCGATCGAAGCCGGCAAGCACGTCTTCGCCGAGAAGCCGATGGCCGTCGACGGCCCCGGCCTGCGCAGCGTGATCGAGACGGCACGCATGGCCCGCGAGCGGAACCTGAATCTGATGTCGGGCTTCTGCTGGCGCTACAACATCCCGAACCGCGAGTGCTACCAGCGGCTGCACGACGGCGCAATCGGCGACATCCACACCGTGCACTCGACCTACCTGACGGGTCCTCTGGGCAAGCGACCACGACAGGACGGCTGGTCCGACATGGAGTGGCAGATGCGCAACTGGCAGCACTTCAACTGGCTGGGCGGTGATCACATCGTCGAGCAGGCGTGTCATGCCGTCGACAAGATCAACTGGGCGATGAACAACCGCACCCCCGCCCGCTGCTACGCCGTCGGGGGCCGTCTCTGCCGGGAGGGGCTCGAATCGGGGGACATCTACGACCACTTCGGCGTGCTCTACGAATACGACGACGGCGCCCGCGCCTTCCATCTCTGCCGTCAGATTCCCAAGTGCTGGGGCGACAACACCGAATACATCATCGGGTCCCGCGGAAACTGCTCGGTCAACAGTTGGGGACCGACCCAGATCATCCGCAACGGATCCAACGAGGAGACCTGGCGGTATCCACGCAACGGACCCAACCCGAACATGTACCAGGTCGAACACGACGAACTCTTCCGTGCGATCCGAAACGGAACCCCGATCAACGACGGCGACTTCATGGCCCAGAGCACGCTGATGTCGATCATGGGCCGGCAGGCCGCCTACACGGGAGACACCATCACCTACGAGGATGCGTTGAACTCCGAGGAACGACTGGGACCGGACCGCTACGAGTTCTCAGAACTCGAGATGCCTGCGGTTCCCCGTCCCACCGACAAGGGAACGAACGCATGATGACTCCGGATCGCAGACAGTTCCTGATCTCCTCCACGGCGATGATCGCCTCGTCGGCCGCACTCGCGGGCGCTTCGGCCCGCCTCGAATCCGACCAAGGAGCTTCCATGTCCGACGGAACGCGCAAGCGGAACATCAGGAAGGCCGTCAAGTACGGCATGATCGCGGACGGCACCACGGTGCTCGAGAAGTTCCAATCGGCCAAGCAGGCCGGCTTCGAAGGCGTCGAGATGGACAGTCCCAACCAGCTCGACCCGGCGGAGGTCATCGCCGCCCGGGACGCGACGGGACTCGCGATCCCCGGAGTCGTGGACTCCGTGCACTGGCAGGACACGCTCTCGCATCAGGACCCCGAAGTCCGGGCCCGCGGCGTCGCGGCCCTGGAGACGGCCTTGCGCGACGCCAAAGCGTACGGCGCCTCGACCGTCCTGCTCGTCCCCGGCGTGGTCAACGGCGAGGTGACCTACGGCGAGGTCTGGACCCGATCGCAGGAGGAGATCCGCAAGGTGCTGCCGCTGTGCGATGAACTCGACGTCAACATCGCGATCGAGAACGTGTGGAACGGATTCCTCATGGGACCCCACGAACAGGCCCGCTACATCGACGAGATCGGTTCTCCCCGCGTCGGATTCTTCTTCGACGTCGGAAACATGGTCCGCTACGCCAGGCCCGCGGAGTGCATCGACGTGCTGGGGCCGCGGATCATGAAGCTCGATGTCAAGGAATACAGCCTGACCCGAATGCGCGAGGAAGGCGTCTGGAAGGGCTTCGCGGTCGAGATCGGCGACGGAGACTGCGACTGGCCCGCGGTCGGAGCGGCCCTCGACCGGCTGGAGTGGTCCGGCTGGGCCAGCGCCGAAGTCGGCGGTGGCGACACCGCGCGGCTCAAGCAGATCGCCGACCGGATGGAACGGGCCCTGCAGGCCTGAGAAGGAGACACGTCGCATGCCACGCAATGACGAACGACTGACGCGACGGGACTTCGTCGCCACGACCGCCGCCGGCGCTGCCCTGGCCGCAACGCCGATGGCTCTCGCCCGCACGGCCCATGCGGGAGGCAGCGACACCATGGGATGCGGCGTCATCGGCTGCGGAGGCCGCGGCACCGGTGCCGCGGTGAATGCGTTGCAGGCCAGCCCGTCCACCCGCATCGTGGCCATGGCGGATCTCTTTCCCGACCGACTCCAATCGAGCCTCGGTCACCTCCGCAACCAGGCCGAGTACGCCGACCGGATCACGGTGAAGGAGGAGGACACCTACACCGGCATCGACGCCTACCGGCAGCTGATGGCCCGCGACGACATCGACATGGTGATCCTCGCCACCCCCCCGCACTTCCGCCCCTACCACTTCGAGGAGGCCGTCCGACAGGGGCATCACGTCTTCATGGAGAAGCCGGTCGCAGTGGACCCCGTGGGCGTGCGACGGGTGATCCAGGCGGCCGAATCGGCCGACCGGCAGGGCCTGTCCGTAGTCGCAGGCACGCAGCGGAGACACCAACCCAACTACATCGAAGCGATGGAGCAGATCCGCGACGGCGCGCTCGGTGATGTCGTCATGGGACGCTGCTACTGGAACATGGGCGGACTGTGGAGCCACGAACCCCGCGAGGAGTGGTCTCCGATGGAGTGGCAGCTCCGGAACTGGCTCTACTTCACCTGGCTCAGCGGCGACCACATCTGCGAGCAGCACATCCACAACATCGACGTCGTGAACTGGGCCATGGGCGGACCGCCGGTCAAGGCGGTGGGCATGGGCGGACGCCAGATGCGCACCGAGGAGCGGTACGGACACATCTTCGACCACTTCGCCATCGACTTCGAGTACCCGGGAAACCGGCACGCGATCAGCATGTGCCGGCAGACCGACGGCTGCGCCGGCCGGGTCGAGGAGCACATCCACGGTTCGAAGGGAACGATGCATCTGTATCCCGGGCGATCCGTCATCGTCGGCGAGACCGCATGGTCCTTCGACGGCCCGACCCCGAATCCCTACGTGGAGGAGCACCGCAACCTGTGCGCCAGCATCCGCGGCAACGGCCCCCGGCTCAACGAAGGCCGGCGCGTGGCCGAATCCACCCTGACCGCGATCATGGGCCGAATGTCCGCGTACACCGGACAGGACGTGACCTGGGAACAGGCCATGAACTCGAAGCTCGACCTGACTCCGCCGTCCTACGCGTTTGGAGCCATCGACACCCCCCCGGTCCCCCGTCCCGGTACGGACCCGCTGATCTGACAAGGAGCGATCGCCATGCAGCGACGTGAGTTCATCACCACCACCGCGGCCGCATCCCTGGCCGCGGGTCTCGGCGGAGCCGCCGCCGGCCAGACCGCACCGACGGACTCCCCGCGTGCGACCAACGGAGATTCGTTCACCCTCGACTATGCCCCCCATCTGGGCCTGTTCCGGCACCACGCGGGCGACGATGCGGTGGCCCAGATCGACTTCATGGCCGAAGCCGGCTTCCGCTCCATGGAGGACAACGGCATGCGGGGCCGATCGCTCGAGGACCAGCAGCGGATCTCCGAAGCGCTGCAGCGGAACGACATGCGACTCGGCGTGTTCGTCATGAACATGGACGGCGCCTGGAGACCCAGCCTCACCACCGGGAGCGCCGATGAACGGGCCCGCTTCGTCGAGCACGCACGCGAGTCGGTGGAGGTCGCCAAGCGGACCAATGCCACCTGGATGACCGTGGTGTGCGGCGAAGTCGCAGATGGCGTCCCCATGGAGGAGCAGACCGCCAACGTCATCGAGGCGCTGAAGCAGGCCTCGGCCGTCCTGGAGCCGCACGGCCTCGTGATGGTCTGCGAGCCGTTGAACTGGCGGGACCACCGCGGACAGTTCCTCCGCTACACACCGCAATCGATCGAGATCATGCGGGCGGTCGACTCACCGTCCTGCCGCATCCTGCAGGACCTCTACCATCAGCAGGCGACCGAAGGCAATCTCATCGACCACATGAACGCGGCCTGGGACTACATCCCCTACTTCCAGGTCGGGGACAATCCCGGCCGCCGCGAACCGGGGACGGGCGAGATCAACTACGCCAACGTGTTCAAGCACATGCACGGCCGCGGCTACGACGGCATCGTCGGCATGGAGCACGGCAAGAGCATGGGTGGCAAGGAGGGCGAAGTCGCCCTCATCGAGGCCTATCGAAACGTCGATCCGACCTGAGCGATCAGGCGGTTCGCTCCGACAGTTCCTTGCGACTCGGGTAGAAGGCAAGCAGCAGCAGCAGGCAGCCGATGGCCATGTACATCGGAACCAGGAAGAGCTTGTCGAAGACCGGAACAGTCGCCCCCTCCGGCGTCGCCCATTCTCCCACCAGCATGGTGGTGAAGAGACTGCCGACGACGATGCCGATGCCCACGATCACGAGGTTGAACAGATTCTGCGCCGTCGCCTTGACATCGCCGGTACATTCCTCATCCACGATCATGAATGCGACGAAGATGAAGCACCCGAAGCAGAGGCCGTGAAGCGACACGCCGACCAGAAGCGTCACCATGTTCGGAATGCCGATCGACTGCATGACGCCTTCGACCTCCGCGAAGAGGAACATCCGAACGGCATACGCCAGCAGACCGATGCCCAGCAGGGTCTTCCTTGACCATTTCGCCGCAACGAACGGAATGAGGAAGAGCACCAGGATTTCCGTCACCTGCCCCAGCACCATCATGCCGCCGCCGCCGACTCCGAAGATGCTGTTCACCACGTTCGTGAACCCTCCATCCTGGTTCTGGAAGCCCGTCAGGAACGGTCCGGTGTAGATGAAGTAGAACTGGTGGATCATGCTGACGGGCACTGCAATGAGGAAGAGCGTGACCAGTGGTGCACGTCGCACTTCCCGGAGCGTCTCGGCGAACGCGAATCGTTCCTTCCCCTTCTGCGGCGGCGTCCGAGGCAGTGTGAAGCAATACAGCCCCATGGCCAGGCCCAGAATCGCGCTGATGCGGAAGGCATACGTCATGCCCGCGGCCTGTTCCGTGAGCCGCTCGGCTTCAGTGCCATCCGCCGGCGTGAAGAAGCGGAGCAGCAGCTGCCCGACGAAGATCCCCACCGCGATCCAGCCAATCGTTCCCCAGAGGCGAACGCGACCGAAATCACGATCACGATCGGGCATGTGATGGAACGCCAACGAGTTCGTGAGGGCGATCGTTGGGGAGTAGATCAGTGAATATGCAATCGAGAGTGAAAGGAACAGCCAGAAACCGCTGCCAACCCCGTCGTCGGATGGAGTGTTCTGGGTGATGGACATGATCCACACGATCACTGCACCGGCGACATGACTGAGGCCGAGGTACTTTTCGGTGTTGAAATACCGGTCCGCAACCTGCCCAGCAATGAAGGGGCCGAGAATCGCACCGACACCACCAGCGGTGAACATCCAACCGATCTCGTCCCCCTTGAACTTGAGATGGGTATTCAGAAAGACGTAGAGAAACGGAAGCCACGCCCCCCAGATCGCGTACTGAAGGAACATCATGAAGGACAGGCGGCTGCCCAGTCCCAGGCCCATGCGTGGTGCGGCGGTGGCGTTCATGCGTCGGTGCTCCGTGATACCTCTACGGGATCACAGCATATCGACCAACGTGGGATGGGATGGACCGGCCAAACGACGGCGGCCGGGACGAAGTCCCGGCCGCTTGGAACGGCGATCCCACCATGGCGTGTCGCCGTCCTGTGATTCGTTTGGTTGTGGACGAGGTGTGCCCGCCGTCACATTGTTCGCGGGGAGATCCACGCGGGTTCCATTTGGCTGAAAATGCCGTCGGGTTTTCAGTTCCGACCCCCCTGAAGACCCCCTCAGCAGGCAAAGGTGACATTTCCCGCCGAAAATCGAGTCCCCCTGTGAGATCCACCTCCCGGCGAACGCAGTACGGGTGCAGGGGATGACTCCTCCCCTGCACGCCCCCCTCGGGGCGTCCAACGAACCACCCGGGGCTGCATCCCCGACACGATCTCTCATCCCTTGCGCGTGGGCGCCTCCTGGAACGGTTCCGGGAGGTCGCTCAATTTCGGAACGACCGTTTTACCCCCCGCTAGACTGCTGGCATGAAGATTCATGCCGACCTCCGCAGCGACACCATCACACTGCCCACCGATGCGATGAAACAGGCCATGGTCGAAGCCGAACTGGGCGACGACGTCCTCGGCGACGAGCCCACCGTGCTCGCGCTGCAGGACCGCGTTGCCGATCTGTTCGGAAAGGAAGCCGCGTGCTTCGTGCCGTCCGGCACCATGGCGAACCAGGCTGCGATACGCGTCCACACGGATCCGGGCGATGAGATCATCACCCATCGGCAGAGCCACATCTATCTGTACGAATCCGGGGCGTGGGCGGCCATCTCCGGCTGCTCGATTCGGCTGCTGGAGGGCGAAGGCGGGCAGTTCGACTCGGAGGATGTCGACGCCGCCGTCCAGCACGACGACGCCCACTATCCCCGATCCGGACTGCTGGTGGCGGAGAACACCCACAATCGCGGCGGCGGAACCATCTGGCCGCTGGAACGCCTTCGCTCGGTCACGGATGCCGCTCGCCGCCATGGCCTGCGTTGCCATCTCGACGGCGCTCGCATCTGGAATGCCTGCGCAGCGAGCGGCGTTTCACCCGCGGACTACGCAGCGTGCTTCGACACGGTGTCCGCCTGCTTCTCCAAGGGCCTCGGCTGTCCGGTCGGATCCATCGTGGTCGGCGATCGGGACGCGATCCATCAAGTACACCGGGTCCGCAAGCTGCTGGGCGGCACCATGCGTCAGAGCGGAATGCTCGCCGGTGCCTGCCTGTACGCCCTCGATCACCACTGCGAACGACTGGCCGACGACCATCGGCGTGCCCGCCGTCTGGCGGAGGGCATCGGGACCATTCCCGGGCTCACGCTGTCGTCCACTCCGGTGGAGACGAACATCGTCATCTTCGACGTTCCGGGATGCGCCGAGGCGTTCTCGAACCGCCTGACCGACGCCGGCATCCGAATGTTCTCGATCGGGCCGTCGACGATGCGTGCCGTACTCAACCTGATGGTGGACGACGACGGCATCGAACGCACCATCGAGGTCCTGCAGGAACTCGCCCGCCCGTGAGACGCGCGGGACCCATCGGCTACCATGGGACCCCGGAACCCCGGAGACCATCGACGTGCCCAACTACCTGACCGACATCCCTCCCGGCCCGAATCCGCCCGAGATCCTCAACGCGGTCATCGAAATTCCTTCCGGCTCCAGCAACAAGTACGAGTACGACAAGCAGCTCGACGTCTTCCGGCTGGATCGAACGCTCCATTCTCCGGTGCACTACCCCGGCGCCTACGGCTTCATCCCGGGCACGCACGCGGAGGACGGCGATCCGCTCGACGTCCTGGTCCTGCTCGACGGCTACTGCTTCACCGGCGCGGTGCTCGAGATCCGACCCCTGGGCGTACTCGGTATGCGCGACGAGAAGGGACCCGACCACAAGATCCTCGCGGTCCCCACCACCGATCCGCGGCGGGACGAGATGACGGACCTCGAGCATCTTCCGAGGCACGTGCTGCGGGAAGTGGACTACTTCTTCCACATCTACAAGGATCTGGAGGGGAAGCACGCGGACACCTACGGCTGGGAGAGCCGGACCGACGCCCACCGGGTCATCGAGCAGAGCATCCTTGCGTTCGGAGACCGTTCGCAGGTCTGACCCGCTCGGGAACCTCAGTCCCAGCTGCCGCCGCGTCCCTTCTTGATGTCGCCGCGCTGACGCTTGGTCTTGAGCCGCCGCTCCTTCGAGGCCTTGGTGGCCCGGGTGGGTCTCCGCTTCTTCCGGGGAGTCAGGGCCGTCCGCAGCAGCTCGACGAAGCGTTCCTGCACAGCCCGTCGATTGGCGAGCTGCGTGCGATGCTTGCGGGACGTGATGCGAAGCACACCGTCGGACGTGATCCGGGAAGCCAGCACTTCGCGTATCCGATCACGCTGCTCCGGACGCAACGACGCCGACTGGGCCACGTCGAAGCAGAGGGTGACGCAGGTCTCGACCTTGTTGACGTTCTGTCCACCGGGACCCGTGCCACGCGTGCATTCCATGCGCAACTCGCTCTCGGGTATCTGCAGGGATCGGGTGATCTCGATCATGCGGGCTCAGTCTCGAATCGTCACGAATCGGAAACGGTCGGCAGGCCGCCGGGGAAATCCACGGTCGTCGTCGGGAAGGCGAAGTCCGCACCGTGTCCGGCGACGATCCGTCCGCAGGCCAGCAGCAGATCCTGCTGCAGGGCGAAGAAGTCCGAGCCGCCAAGCCCTTCGACGGCGAAGCACAGCACGTTGATGTCCAGGGTGGAGGCGCCGTAGGCAGCCAGATTCACCCTGATGGTGGCATCGGAATCAATCTGCTCGTGCCCGGCCAGCAGTTCCAGCATGTCCTTGATGACCGGTTCGACCTTGTCGAAGTCCTCGTAGCGAAGACCGGCGGTGAAATTGATCCGCCGCTGATGTCGATGATCGAGATTCTTGATCGGGTTCACCAGAAACATCGAGTTCGGAATGATGTACGGCACCGTGTCCCAGCCACGCACCTTCGACTGGT
>CAJWBW010000029.1:0-10046 GCA_913020415.1 uncultured Phycisphaerae bacterium
GAAGAATGAAGAGCAGTTCGTTGCGGCTGCCCTTGGTGCCGCCCCGCATCGGCTTGTCCTCCCGCCATTCCTCGACACTCGACCCGTAGACCACCAGTCCCGGTCCGGGGGCGAAGACCTCGCAGAAGCTCTTCTGCTCGTTGTACTTCTCGAGCCGCTTCTGACGGTTGGCGTAGCCCTCTTCGTGGGCGACCACATTGCTCTTGTTGCTGTTGACACTGGCCTCCTCGCGACGCACGACGCGGTCGTACTCCTCCTCGGCCATGTCCAGGTTGCTCTGTTTGGTCTGCTGGTCCTTCTTGAAGGTGTAGTTCTCGTACACCTGCTCGGCAAGCACCGCCTGCTCGAGGGTGGCCTTCGCCCGGATCATGGAGATCTCGTCCTGATCCAGCTCGTTCTGGCTGATGAACTCCCTCTCCTTCAGCTCCAGCGACTTCTTGTACTTCTCCTGGAGACGTGCGTAGTCCTTGGTGGCGGTCTCGAGGTTGAGCTGCAGCGTCTTCCGCCGGCTGACCACGTCGCCGAACTGCCACGCCTCCAGATCGAGTCGGGCGAGATCGATCTTGAGTTGGGCCTGGGAGACGTTGGTGTCGCGCCGCTTCTCGGCGATCTCGAGGTTGGAGACGGCGTTCTCCAGCTGGTTCTTGGCGAGAGTCAGCTTCTCCTCGGCGTCCTCGATGTACTTCTTGACCGTGTTGTCGTCGAGGCGAAGCAGCAGTTCGCCGGTTTCGACGTTCGAGCCTTCCGGAATCAGCCACATGATGGTGGACGTTCCTTCGAGTTCGTTGCGGATCTCGACGATGTCGAGCGAGGCCAGATCCCCGGAACTGGGGATCGAGATGTCGAATCCCCCCTGCTCGACCGTGAAGAGATCCACCTCCGTGACGACGTTGACGGACGTGGTGCCGCCGGAGAGCATCCAGGCGACCGTGAAGACCATGGCGCCGCCCGCGGCGAGTGCGACCATGGTCGTGCTGCTGACGGCGGCTCTGGTTCGGTGGAATCGGTTCATGTTCATATCTTGGGGTCGTCGGATACCAGGTTCTGATAGGGGACGAGTCTCATACCGGGGAGGAGCTCCAGTGTTCCATCGGCATGAACGCGTAATTGTCCGCTGTCATTGAGGTATTTCAATATGGAAAGTTGAAGATCTCGGAAAGCCGCATCACGGCCGTCCTGGGCCTGAATTAACTGCTGAATCGACTGCAGCGAGCTCAGGACGGAGACCCGGTCGGGATCGGCTTCGATCGACTCCATGCCCAGCTCGGCGATTTCGACGTTTCGACGCTGCATATCGAGGGCGAAGAGGTTGGCGTCGATGTCCCGGACCGCGGAGCGGACATCGATCACCAGGGTGTCCCGGAAGAGGACGAAGGCCCGTTGGGCCCGTTCCAGATTGATCTGGGCCTGCCGAACCCGCAGCTTCTCGATCTCCCGGTCCAGCGGCAGCCCCAGTCGCAGGCTGGCGTTGTAGCCCACGTCCTCGAAATCCGGGTCGATGCCGTCCCAGTCGGAGTCACCCCGGCCGTCGATGGCGGCCTGGAGTTCCAGGTTCAGATCCGGGAGCAGTCCATTCTCCGCGTTGCGGATCGCCCGCTGGCTGTCCCCCAGCCGGTCCCGTTCCGTCTGCAGATCCAGGCGGTTGGTGAGGGCCGTGGTGACGGCCTGATCCATGCTGACCTTCGGAACCTCCAGGGCCAGTGCGTCCTCGCTGATGACCACGGATTGTCCGATGTCCATGCCGATGAGCCGCTTGAACCGGTCGACCGAGAGCCGGTAGGACTCCCACTGTCTGGCCAGCTTCGCCTTCTCGCTCAGGGCCGAGTTCTCGGCCTCGGCAGTCTGGTAGAAGTTCGCCCGACCCGCGTCGTACAGCGCACGCTGACGGGCGGTGAGCTTGTCGTAGTACTCGATTCCCTGCTGCGTGTGCAGGACCCGACGTCGTTCGACCTGGAGGTTGAGGAAGTCGGTCGTGAGCCGAACGAGGAAGTCGCGGCGGAAGTCCTCGAAACGCCGAGCGGCGTAGACGAGATTCCGTTCGGCCTGGATCAGCGACTCCTGTGCGATGGGACCGGATCCCCGAAGGAAGGGGATCGACGCTCCCAGGACGAACTGGCTGGTGAGTCGACTCGGGTCCTCTCCCTGGGTGACTTCCTGATGCAGGAAGTCCGAGAAGCTCGCCAGGTATCGGGCCGACACCTCGCCGCCGTAGGGAAGTTTCTGCGTCACGCCCCATTCGTTGACCACGCTCAACGACGTGGTGTAGAACCCGTTGTCCGGGTCCGCGACGACCGACGTGTTGAGGTTGTCGAAGAACCGGGGCACCCACCGGTGCTGTTCGATGAGCAGGCTCAGACAGGAGAGGATGTACTCCTCCTGTGCGAACTGGAATTCACGGGCGTTCTCGAAGGCGAACAGCAGCGACTCCTGCAGCCCGAGCTTCAGTGCGTCCTTCTCCTGCTCCTGGTACGCCTGAAGACGACCCAGCACCTCCTCGGCGTCGGTTGCGGAGGTGGTGAGGTATTCCATCTCGCTGGCGGGGGGATTGACGGTGGGTGGATTCTTGTCGTCGAGCATCTCCTCGTCGACGGAGATGTGGCCCCATGCGTCGACGACCGGAGCCGGTGCCCCCTCGGGACCGAGTTCTCCACTGGCCTCGCTGAGCAGATCGTCGACCCGGTTGTCGATGGTGTCGAAGCCGGCGTAGCACCCGCCGACCGTGCATGCGGCCAGGGCCGCCAGGGCGGGTCGGGTCGTTCGTCGGAGGCGGGATGTTCTACGCTGCATGCTCATGAATATCGGCCTGAAGTCCGCACCGAGTCCGGTGCGGACCGATCATTCTAGGAGGGGACGGTGCCCATCCCGGTGGATGCCCGGTTCTCGGGTGAAATTGAACCTGAAGGACCTTTCAGAGGGGTTGAAGGCCCGATTGATACACTTGGAACCATGCCCACGGCTCACCACGATTTCCCGAACCTGACCATTCTCGACCATCCGGTGATTCAGGACCGATTGACCAGGATTCGTGATGAATCCACTCCGCCGCAACGCTTCCGTCGCCTGCTCGATGAAATCGCCGGATTGATGACCTTCCGCGTCTGCCGCGATCTGCCGGTGGTCGAGGTGGAGGTCACGACTCCGCTGGAGTCGATGATGGGGCATCGTCTCAAGCACCCGATCACGCTGGTCCCCATCCTGCGGGCCGGCATCGGCATGACCGACGGAATCCTCTCCATGCTTCCGGAGGCCCGGGTCGGTCATCTCGGCGTCTACCGCGACGAAGAGACCAGCCAGCCGGTCCCCTACTACCAGAAGATGCCGCCCGACATCGCCGACGGCCCCGTACTGGTGGTCGATCCCATGCTGGCCACCGGTGGGTCGGCCGTCTTCGCGTTGGATCGCATGAAGGAACTTGGTTGCACCAACATCCGCCTGATCTGTCTCGTGGCGGCTCCCGAGGGTGTCCAGTGCCTGCGGGATGCGCATCCGGACGTTCCGATCTACACCGCGGCGCTCGATCGCTGTCTCGATGAACACAACTACATCCGACCCGGACTCGGAGATGCCGGAGACCGCATCTTCGGGACGCAGTAGGATCGCGCGACACCTTCTGGTACAACAGCACGATGGCCGAATCAGGACCACATCTCTTCGAGGAAGACACCACCCCCGTGGTCGAGGGGGGGCCCGCGTTCCGGGCCGACGCGCCGGACACCCGTCTCTACACCGGAGACTGCCGTGAAGTGCTCCGATCCCTTCCGGAATCCGGAACGGTCGATCTCGTCTTCGCGGATCCGCCGTTCAACTGGGACGTGAACTACGGTGCGTGGGACGATTCCATGCCCCGCGAAGCCTACGAGCAGTTCACCAAGGAGTGGCTCGACGCCTGCATCGATGTCCTGTCCCCCGCGGGAAGTCTCTGGGTCAACATTCCCGACGACACCGCCGCCGAGATCGTCGTGCATCTGAAGTCGCGTGGACTGACCATGGTGAACTGGTGCATCTGGCACTTCCGGTTCGGCCAGTGCCGTCACAGCGGATTCATCACGTCCAAGGTCCATGCTCTCTACTTCTGCAAGGATCCGGACAACCGAATCTGGAATCCGGACACCATCCTCGAGCAGTCCGATCGGGCCAGCATCTACGGGGATGCCCGCACGATGGCGAAGGACACCAACAAGGGGATGCGGGTTCCGATGGACGTCTGGTACGGGAAGTACTGGGGGCGGATCCAGGGCAACAACAAGGAACGCCGCCACAACCACCAGAACCAGATTCCCGAGGTCTACCTGGAACGCGTCATCCAGTCCTGCTCCAACGAGGGTTCGCTGGTGCTCGATCCCTTCACGGGCAGCGGAACCACCTGCACGGTCGCCCGGGCGCTCGGTCGTCGGTCCATCGGCATCGAATACTCTCCCGAGAATGCGGCCAGTGCCTGGGAGCGGATCCACGACATCGGCATGGTGCGCAAGGGGGAGGGCATCGGGCAGTCCTCGGCGATCTTCAAGTCCCGTGGCGGCGGCAGTTCCACGTGAACGGAAACCGCGTCGACCTCAACGATCATCGGGCCGCAGCCGATCTCTTCACGTCTGCGGCGGATGCCATGCTCGGTGCCGCACACCGCAGTGGACCGATCGTAGAGCTCCCCGACCACGGTCGACTGCTGATCAGCGGTGACCTGCACGATCATCTGGATCACTGGTATCGGATCCTGCATCTGGCCCGGCTCGAGGAATCGACCGACAACCATGTCATCCTCCAGGAGCTGATCCACGGTGATCGGCTGCTCAACGGAATGGACTTCTCCTACCGGATGCTGGCCCGGGTCGCGGAAGTCGTGCTCGCCTTCCCCGATCAGGTGCACGTGATGCTGGGCAACCACGAGCTTGCGCAGCTCACCCGTCGTGCCGTCAGCAAGGGAGCGGGAAACAGCGTGGCGTTCTTTCAGGATGCGGTGGACTGGGTCTACGGGGACGACGCACCGGAGGTCACGGAGGCCATCGATGCCTTCATCGCGGCGATGCCGCTGGCCGTCCGGACCAGACGGGGCCTGTTGTGCAGTCATTCGCTTCCGGCCGCCGACCGCATGGGAGCATTCGAACCGGAGATCCTCGAACGTCCCCTGTCGCCGGCGGACTACGAAGGGTCCGGCTCCTCGATCTACCTGCTGACCTGGGGGCGAAGGCACCAGGAGGAACAGCTCGACCTGCTGGCCCGGCGTTGGAACGTCAGCACGTTCTGCATCGGACACCAGTCCGTTCCCGAGGGGATCCGGCAGGACGGTCCTCGTCTGATCGTGGTCAACAGTGATCGGGCCAACGGCGTGGTGATCGATTGGGATCTCGCGTCCGAGCCCAGCCCACAGGGACTGCTCGAATCCGCGGTTCGACTGCATTCGATCACGGCGGCGGACGGACGTGCCTCGTGATCGGATCGCTGCTCGCCATCGAATGTTCCCAACGCACCGGGGGCGTCGCGCTGCTCGACGGTACCGGGCATGTCCGTGTCGAACGGTTCGAACCGGATGTCCGACACGGCGACGTGCTGCTTCCGACCATCGACCGGATGTGCACGGAGGCGGATCTCGATCGTCGCGATCTGGCCGGATGCGGCGTCTCGATCGGCCCCGGCGGATTCACCGGTCTCCGAGTCTCGATCGCCACCGCCCGAACCATCGCCTGGACACTGGACATCCCGGTCTACGGTGTTCCCTCCGCCCTGGTGGTCGCCACCGCTCTGGATGCGTCGATCTCCAACGCGGTGGTGGCGCTGGCCGGCAAGGGGACCGACGCATGGTTGACCGGTCTGGTCCGCGACGATGCCGGTTGGCGGATCGACCGTCCGGGTGCCCTGGTCGAGAGGTCGAATTCCGACGGCTGGTTCACGGGAACCGGGGTGCTGGTTGCGGACGAACATGTCCCCGCAGGCATCACCGATGCCGCCGCCTCGGCCGGCTGGAGCACCGGTGAGCCCGATTGGGACCCCGGCGCCTGCCTGGATGTCGTGCGGCGTCGGCATGAATCATCCCTTCCCGACGATTCCCACACCCTCCAGCCGATCTACCCCCGCGTTCCCGAGGCGGTGAGCCTGTGGGAAGCCAGAAAGCGGTCCTGAGACCCCCTGAGGGACTCCTGGAGGGGTTTCGTTTCCGTCTGTGACGTCTGTGCGGCCTGAGCTGATCAGGCTGGTGTGGCAACTGTTCCTTGCGCTGAAGACGCGGGTCCGCCCCGTCGATGTGAAGGCGGGCAAGGCGGGCGAACTGGCCGGTTGAAATCGGCTGTGCCCCCGAAAGCCAGGGAGGTTCGACATGACCAGGCGTGCACAGATGCGTGAACCGCTGGACCAGAAGCAGATCTTCACCACGGGTGAGGCGGCTGAACTCTGCAACGTGTCGCAGCAGACGATCATCCGCTGCTTCGACAACGGGCGGCTCAACGGATTCCGGGTACCCGGTTCGAGATTCCGCCGTATTCCCCGCGAGGACCTGATCGTCTTCATGCGTGAGAACGGCATGTCCCTCGATGTGCTCGGTACGACCACCCCCACCATTCTGATCATGGAGGCGGATCCCACGCGTGCGGGAGCCATCGTCGAATCCATCGGCACCGGTCGACGCGCGGAGTTCGCGGTCGCCCACGATGCCTTCGAAGCCGGAATCGCCCTGGAACGTTCGCAACCCGATCTGGTGGTCATCGGACCGGAGTTCGAACACCTCGATCCGATCGCCGTCCGGCGTCGGCTGACCGAGTGCAAGGGTCCGTCGTCGAGGATCGTGGTGTTCCTCGGGGAGGACGCGTCCACGGATGGTCGTCACCTGATGCGGAACGGCGTCGATTCATGCGTCGATGGAGACATCGATGCGATGCGGATTCTGGACGAGTTGCGCGGCCTGCTCGGGTCGTAGCACATACGAAGCGTCATGCAGCGCATTTGCACGCTGATGACGACCAGTCAATGGACACGAGGCGTCGAGACGCCGATGCAGCAACCAGGTGAATGCCTGGCAGGACAAGGCAGGAACACATGGAACACCAGAACAAGATCAATCCGGAATCCGACCCGCAGTGGTTCGAGCAGGATCACTCCATGCCGAAGGTCGAGGGACCCGCAACGGTCCTGGTCGTGAGCTCAGACAGCGCTTCGCTGGATCCCATCCGCGACAGCATTCTCGAATCGGGCCATCGCTGCGACATCGCCGAATCGCGTGCCGCCGGCTGGGAGATCCTGCAGGCCGGCGAGACGGATCTGGTGCTCCTGGACACGTCGGTGGAACACGATGTCCTCTCGTTCATCCCCGATGCACGGGAACGCTGGCCATGGATGCGGTTCATCGCCTTCTCGCGCCGACCCGATTCCGAAACCACCATCGAGGCCATCCGCAACGGTGCGACCGACTACATGCATCTTCCGGAATCGATCGAGGACCTTCCGGTGCGGATCGGACGCGTCGTCTCGCAGGGACGATCACACCGCCGCCGCGAACAGCGTCTGCAGAGGCTCATGGAGGCATGCGAGACGCTGCGGGCCTCCAAGGACGAGATGTCGGATCAGGTCGACGTCCTCTGCAGCGATCTTGCTTCCGCCTACCGGAACATCAAGGATCAGATGTCCACGGTGGAGATGACCACGGAGTTCAGGACCCTCGTCGGACAGGAGCTCGATGTCGAGGACATGCTTCGCACCACCCTGGAGTACATCCTCAAGAAGATCGGTCCCACCAACGGTGTCGTCCATCTCCACGAGGGCGAGGGCCGGTACGGAATCGGCGCGTTCGTGAACTACGAATGGCAGGACCGGAACATCATGCCCTCGCTGGAACGGCTGGGCGACATGCTCTGCGGACCCATGCAGAACGAGGATTCGCTCATGAAGTTCGAGGACGCCGATTCGTTCGCGAAGCAGGACGGGGTCGATTCGGACCTCTTCGACGATTCCGAGGTCGTCTCCTTCACCTGCAACAGCGCCGGTCGGTGCCTTGCGATCGTCACGCTCTTCAGGAACCGCACCACGCCCTTCACCGACGAGATGGCCGGGATGCTCGATGCACTCCGCGACATCCTCGCCGAACAGCTCGGTCGCATCCTGCGGGTGCACAAGCGGTCGGCCGGCCAGTGGCCCACGGAGCAGGGTGACGAATCGGATTGGGGCGACCTCGCGGCCTGACGTCAGGCGCCGACCTGCTGCCGCTTCTTCGTCCACTTGCGACGTCGCTGCGGCAGGGACGGGCGACGACCCCGGATGCGGACGGCCTTGGGATCACCGATCGCTTCGCGCAGGCGGTCCAGCAGGTGTTCGTCGACCACGACCTTGTTTCGCGACTGCATGTACACGCGCTTTCCATCCACGGGCATGATCAGAACGACTTCCGCGTGGTGGATGAACCCGGGCTGGTCGCCGACCGCATCCGTGGACCGCACGATTCCGGCGATCCGGTGCATCCACGCATCACGTTCCGGTTGATCCATCGAGGACGACCGGCCGAGATCGATCTCCAGCGTGCCCACCAGGGCCTGCATCGCGATGTCGGTGGTGAACAGACGTTCGACGATGATCTGGGGTTCGCCCCGGCTCCTGTCGATCCGTCCTTCGGCGAACACGACCTCGTTGGGTTGGATCCGGTCGAGGTTCTGTCGGTAGGCCTCGGAGAAGAGCACCCCTTCGATGCTCGAGATCCGGTCCTGCAGTGTCAGGACGGCCATCTTCTCGCCCGCCTTGGGTCCGTTCCGGATGATGTTGGTCCGCAGATGCGAGATCACCGCCGCGACGATGACCGGGCTGTCCTGGCTGTTCCCGGCCGATTCGGTGACGGTACCGGTGGCGAATGCGCTCACCAGCGTCTCGTACGATTCCAGCGGGTGTCCGGAGACGTGGAACCCGAGGTGTTCGCGTTCCGCGGCCAGGGTGCGGATCCGATCCCACGGTTCGACTTCGGGAAGTCCGGACTCGGCCGGAGCATCGTCCGCCTCGTTCTCCGAGAACATGCCGAACATGGTCTCCTGTCCCGCGGCGCGGTCGGACGCGATCCGCTGGCCGGCCGAAATGGCGTCCTCCAGTGCCGCGAGCATCGAAGCGCGGTTCCGCATGCCGTGCAGGGAGTCGAGGGCTCCGGACTGGATGAGTGCGTCGATCGTGGAACGGTTCACGGTCCGTGACGACAGCCGCTCGCACAGGTTGTGGAGGCTCTCGTACGGTCCGCCGTCCTCGCGTTCGCGCAGGATGCTCTCGATCGCGGTCTGTCCGACACCCTTGATGGCTCCGATGCCGAACCGGATGTGGCCGGTGTTCGGTGTCCGCGCTTCATCGTCGTTCCAGGTCACGGTGAAGTTGGCATGGGAGACGTTGATGTCCGGAGGCCGGATCTCGATGCCCTTGTGGACTTCGTCGGTCGTCGAATCGGGGAACAGGACGTGTCGGCACTCCTCGAGATACGGAGCCCAGTCCTCGGTCTTCTTCGCACCGCTCTCGAAGGTGAGCAGAGCGGCCATGTACTGCACCGGGAAGTACGTCTTCAGCCAGGCCGTCTGGTACGCGATGATCGCGTAGCAGGTCGAATGCGACTTGTTGAATCCGTAGCCGGCGAACTTGAGGATGTGCTCGAAGAGCTGTTCCGCCATCGCCTTGTCGACACCCTTCAGCACGGCACCTTCGATGAACGCGGATCGCTGCGAATCGATCACGTCGTACTTCTTCTTGCTGATCGCCTTGATGAGCGTGTACGCGTTCCGCAGCGGGATGTCGCCCAGGCCGTGCAGGATCTGCATGACCTGTTCCTGGTAGACCATGATGCCGTAGGTCTCGCTGGTCAGCTCGTCGACCACGGGGTGGACGGAATCGACCGACATGCGTCCGTGCTTGCGTTCGCAGTACTCATTCATCAGCTCCATCGGACCCGGACGGTAGAGCGCGTTGGCGGCGATGATGTCCTGGATGCGGTCGGGCTGCATGTCGCGAAGCAGACTCTGCATGCCACCGGATTCGAACTGGAAGATGCCCGAGGTGTCCCCGCGACGGAAGAGATCGAAGACCTTGGGATCCTCGTACTCCAT
>CAJWBW010000030.1:0-9987 GCA_913020415.1 uncultured Phycisphaerae bacterium
GGAAGCCGGCCGTCGCCCCGATGATGAACGCCAACGGCCACCGCGCGATCCAGCCACCCTTGGGCAGCAGTCGACACACGAGCATGACGCCGAGCACCGCGGGAATGAGGTAGACCCAGTCCCAGGTGAACGACCACGGAAGGCCCGGCGACGTCCAGTCGCGAACCAGATCCGGGAAGAGGTTCACCATCAGCTGGTCGACGATGCCGGTGTAGAAGGCGTACGCCATTGCGTAGCCGGCGGACGATCCGACCAGAATGGCCTCGGCCGTCTTGTAGAACACGTTGTCTCCGAAGAGGAACGACATGATCGCCAGGGTGAGGATGGCCGACAGCCAGATCCCGACGGTCCGGCTCGTGGAGAGCGTCGCTCCCTCCGGCCGCTGGTCGGCGGGCAGGTTGTAGGGCAGGCTCGACGTGACGTCCCAGGTGGACACGGTTCCCGTGGCCTGCCAGGTGAAGTCGCTCATTGGACGTCCCATGAGGCTGGGAGCCACCGCGCCGGCGGGCTCCTGCCCGGTGGGCAGCCAACCGGTGAAGGTGACGGAACCGGTCATGCGGACCATCTCGACGGAGGTCCCACGATCGATGGACGCCGAGACGCTGCCCCGGGCCTCCTCCGAGAAGGCGACTCCCGCTTCCTTCACCAATGCGGTGACATCGGCCTGGGAGGACAGCATCCGGGCCTCGGAGACCGACGCACCGTAGTGAGCCAGCTCGCGCTCTCCCCGGCTGCCGGCCGGAAGCCAGAAGTCGACGTCGGACAGACTGGACTCGTATTCGGTCCAGCTCTGCTCCTGGGAGACGACATACACCTTGCCGGCGTCAAGCAGGAAGCCGGCGGCGAACATGCCCACGATGATCAGGGCCACGACGACGATCCAGCCCACCTTGCTGGAACTGGCGTCGGGTACCGGGGTAGTGGTGTGATCGGTCATCGGGTCCCCCCTCGCCTGCGATCGAGCAGGAAGATGAAGTTGCCCAGCAGGATCAACGCCAGCATCAGCAGGTGGGCCACGAACTGCGGACCCATCCGCTGGAAGGCCGCCGTCGACGAGAAGCGGGCACTCTTGAGTTCCTCGAGCGAGGGATACTCCTCGAGCATGATCTGCTCGTATCCCGCCGCCCCCTTGATGGCGGCCAGCAGGCCGGCCATCGGATCGGGAATGTACGGATACAGCAGCGGAGCCTGGACGCCGGTGCACCCGGCGACCATGGGCAGTCCCGCGGGAGTGGCCGCGTACTGCACCCACTGCTTCGCCCCCGGATCGCCGGCACAGACGTTGACGATCAGGTCCATCGACTTCGCGGACTTGATGTTCGCGGTCATCGGAATGTTGTCCAGCGACTGCTTGCGGGAGTCGGTGATGAACAGCTGCTTCCAGTCGACGATGATGTTCTTGATGACCGCCTCGCCGCCGGGCTTGTAGCCGAACGACATGAAGTCGGTGCCGTATTCAAGCCCCTCGAACTCGGTCTCGAGGATCTTCATGGCGTCCTCGATGAAGGGTTCGCCCAGGGGCCACAGGCACATGAAGTAGACCTTGTGCCGCTTGAACCCGCAGTGGCGAGCGAAGGACATGGCCATGGGCAGCAGCTCGCCCTGCGACCCCGGGTCGAAGTCGAAGGAGACGAGGATGCGTGAACCGTCGGGGAGATCCTCGATGGCTTCGAAGACGCTGCGGTCCATCAGCGTGGCGCTGTTGGGCGGCAGGAACCGAAGCAGCAGCGGCACGGCGACCGCCAGCCCCATCAGCAGGAAGATCCATCGTCGGTCAAGGGTACGGAGGAAGTTCAACATGGGTCAGTCCTCCGATCCGAGGTAGGAACGATCGATGCCCAGGAGCACCTTCAGCGACGTGGACACGATCCCCAGGGCGATGCCGATCATGATGGCTCGATTGCCCGCCTTCTGGGGCACGTCGAGAATGGTCTGCGTCAGGTTCTCCAGCCGCAGACCGTTGACGAGCTGGTACCACCATCCGGTCAGATGGTTGTTCACCTCGGTGGCCATCGCCTGCTGCTCGGCGGTCATCTGGGCGAAGGTCGCCCCCTCCCAGACCATGGCGGCGACCGGGGTGCCGTTCTGCACCTGGATGCCGATGGCCTGCACGAACGACTGACTCGCCTCGGGGAACGAGGCGACGTAGGACGTCAGGTCGGGCAGGAATCCGGTGATCCATTCGCCGGCGTAGATCTGACCGAGCAGCACGATGAATGCCGTGCCCAGCAGCAGCGACGCCTCGATGTTCTTGGCCCGGAAGGCCCGGAACGCGGCGGAGGCGATGTAGAACGCGAGCATCGCGAACATCGTCGCCGTCAGCGGCTTGTAGACGTAGGAGTAGATCCACCAGAAGGGAACCCCCTCCTGCGAGACCAGCGGAGCCGTCCAGGGGTTGTCGGGGGATGTCGCGGTCGGCAGAGCGCCGACCTTGAAGACGCCGATCAGCAGCGTGATGAAGAACGCCAGCAGCGTGATGGCCCCGTAGGCCCAGCCGGGCCGGCGGTTGGAGATCTTCGCCAGGTTGAGCATGATGAGGTTGCCCGCACCCAGCACCATCGCCGCGGCGGCGAGGATGATGAACATCTCCATCGCACTGGCGCCCCACTGTTCCGTCTTCGGAATGAAGTAGGTCGCGATCAGCAGAAAGCCGATCAACGCCGCGATGAAAAGGGGAATCGTCCGTTTGGCAAGCATCAGTTTCCTCCCCCGTCGCCGGCGGGCTGAGCGGACTGCTCAGCCTCCTGAGTCTGGTCAAGGCCGTCCTGTTCCGCCGCGAGCATCCACTCGGGCACGAGGCCGTCCTCGCCCAGCACGTTGTTGGAGATGTAGCCGTCCACGTTCTGCAGCGTCGAGTTGTCCTTGAAGATCCCCGAGAGCGTCGCGAACAGACAACCGAGGACGAGCAGCAAGGCCGCGATGACCTTCCCGATGTCCTGTCCCTTGAGCGACCCCAACTGCTCGGGATCGTTGGACAGGTAGGCGGACGCCGCGAAGAACTCCTCGCCGATGAGGGTGTAGTCGCAGGCGGCCACGAAGAACGGCAGCTGCGAGGGCATGGCCGTTCCGGCGACCTGAATGGCCCCGATCGAGTTCGCCGTCTCGGCGAGAATCAGGGATTCGGCGTAGAAGGCGCCCATGTAGAAGCAGGCCGCCGGCTTCTCGCGGACCATCGCCCCCTGGACACCGGCGGTGTAGCCGAACTGCTCGTCGGTCAGGTAGTAGATGTTGTCCTCGTTGTAGGCATCGGGTCGACCTTCCCCGAGGTAGGCGGCTTCGACCGTCTCGCGGGCCGTGGTCATCACCAGCGAGCGGGCCGTGGGCACCTTCAGTTCGGCGTCGTACTGGGCCGCGGTGCGGGCCACGTTGGACAGCACGGTGATGCCGGCGACGGTCTGGATGTCGTTGATGTCGAGGATGCCCGGAACGAAGAGCACCGGCTTGCCCATCTCGGTCGATCGACCGACGGCTTCGGTCACGGCTTCGAGTCCCGCGATGGGGCGAACCTTGATCTGACCGCCCCGCTTGGCGTAGAAGACGAAGTAGATGATGACCACGCTGATGAACAGCATGATGATCAGGAACCAGATCTTGCCCTGGTTGATGTACTCCATCGTCGGCACGACGGGCATCGCGGTGACCGCGAGCGTCGAGAAGGTGCCGCCGGGCCCGGTGGCCGCCACCGCGTACATGTACGACACACCGCCCTCGACGTTCTCGTCGAGGAACGAGGTGACGGAGTACGGCACGGTGCCCACGGGCTGGTTGGCCTCGTAGTCGAAGTCGTCGGCGAAGGCCATGACGCCGGAGCCGGACGGGGTCTCCGCCCCGCTCTCGAGTCCGTCACCGGTCTGCACGACGCGACGGTAGATCACGTAGCCGGTCACCGAACGGGTGCCATCGGCATCCGCACGGTCTTCGGGCGACAGGTCCCACTCCAGGGCGACCTGGTTCCCCACATCATCCGGCACGTCCTTGGCCGTCACATTGGACGGGGCCGCGAGCGTGACCGTCTGCCCATGTGCGACCACCGGCAGGCAGGCCAGCAGCAGCAGGGCGACAAGGACTCGTTTCATGCCGTTCACTCCTCGATCAGTTCCACGTTCGCACGTGGGACGACGGCTTTCTCGCCGGAGGGGAACGTCACCTCCAGCACGCGGGCCTTTGAACCGGACCCGAGCACGTGCGGCTCGGCCGGCAATCCGGAGACCTCTCCGATCATCCCGAACCAGGGATCACGGATCACCCGCAGCATGCGGCCGATCTCCAACTGCCCTTCCTCGAACTTGCCTTCGGCCGCCGCGGCGGGCGGGGCATCGAGGGGGACGATGATCTCGGGACGCATCACGCCGGCCCGGATCTGGGTGGCTCCGTTGACGGACGCCTCCCGGCCTTCGAATTCCTTGAGCATCGCGTAGGTCCGCTCGGCCATGGAGATCTCGCCGAAGCCTTCGGTGACGATCACGGTGATGCCGAGATGCTCGCGGCCGGTGATGGCGACCCCGAGGTCGTAGCCGAGCAGTTCCTTGAGGTCCTGGTCGTCGATGCCGCCGGAGATGATGGCCGCCGCCTTGACCTCCAACGCCCGCCGGATCGCGTCGACGGTCATGCGGGCACCGCCGATGATGATGCAGCCCTCCATGTCGTCGGTGATCTGATCCTTGGTGAGTTCCTGGTCGTGGCTCGTGCAGGCCAGCCTGATGCAGCCCTGCGTTTCGCCACCGACGCCGAAGATCCCCTGCACGTAGGCCACGTCCGCCTCGACTTCGCAGCCCTCGTGCTCCCGCACGTCGACCACGGTGCCGCTCATGTAGGCACGGACCTGCACCGGAAGCGGTGCGCCGCGGATGATCACCTGCCCGGTGACCGGGGAGACCGTCTCGACGGTGCCCTCGTACCGGGAGTTGACCGTGTTCTTGAACATCCCGAACAGCCCCTTGGTCTGGGCGAGCGGCTCGTTCAGTGCGATCGCATCGCCTTCGGACTTGAGCATGCAGCCCACCACGTCGGCCGGAGGCAGCGACATGCTGTTGGCGAGATTCACGGGATGGACGTCGCCGGGCAGATTCGTCTCGGCGACGATGTCGTCGGCCGCGACCGTGTCGCCGACCTTGACCTGCACGTCACCGGCAATGGGCAGCCGCCGCATGATGCGGTGCTTCTTGTGCCGGGTCACAAGCAATCCTGGGGTATAGGCCTTGGCCACGTTGCTGCTCCTGCTGGACGGTCAGACCGCCATCGGTTCCTTGTCTTCTGCGTAGACATCCAGAGCGTCCAGCCATCCCTGCACCGTGGACTGGCACGCGGCTCGCTCCTCGGGCAGTTCCAGTGGCCGACCTCGTCCGTCGAGGATCAAGCCGACCGTACCACCACGAACGGATCTCTGCACCTTCTTGCCCGGCCCCTCGCCGAGGTCGATGCCCCGCGAAGGCGAGAGGGTGATGGTTCCGCTTTCGCCTTCCGCCAGGGGAAGCAGTTCCATCTGACCGCCGGCGATTTCACCGGTAGCGGTGCGATCACCGGTCAGTTCGTACTTGAAGCAGGTCTTGCCGGGCTTGGGCTGGCCGGCGGCACAGACGCAGGTCCCGAGGTAGACCAGACAGTCGCGATCGAACACCTGCTCCGCCGCCTTCGGATGCACCGACGACAGCACCCCGAGATGGGGCATCATGAAGATGGAGTCCTTCGCCAGCATGGTCACGCCCTCGGGCTCGAAGGCGTCGATGAGCATCATCGCGGTCTGGTGCATGCGGGGTGCGTGCGACAGCACGCCTCCGGAGGCGACCAGCAGATCGAGGGCCATGTTGTCCACGATCGTCTTGCCGCTGGTCTGCTGGCTGAAGGTGTCGCCGACCGTGCGCTGCTGCTGCACGCCCTTGAGGGTGGTCGCGAACTCCTTGTGCTGCTTGTAGGCGAGCCGGAGCGCTTCGCGGGCCACGGCCTGCTCGAACATGAGCGCCTCCCGCGTCTGCGGAATGGTCGTGGGCCGGATCATCTTGTTCTTGACGTGATTCCGCAGTTCCCGCTCGTTCATGTCGAAGGGAACCCAGCGGAGCACGTTGGGCATGGTCGCTTCGGCGCACACGTTCGAGATGGAGTAGGACATCCCGAGGTTGGCCGACACCGTGCGGTTGAAGGTCTCGTCGAAGACGCTGAAGACGTCCGTGGTCGCTCCGCCGATGTCGACACCGACCACGTTGATCTCCTGCAGACGGGCCACGGTCTGGAGGATGTCCCCTACCGCACCGGGGGTGGGCATGATCGGAGCGCCGGTCCAGCCCATCAGCTTGTCGTAGCCGGGAGCCTGCGCCATGACGTGCTCGAGGAAGATGTCGTGGATCTTGTCGCGGGCCGGGCCCAGGTTCTCCCGCTCGAGGACGGGACGCAGATTGTCCACGATCTGCAGGTCGAAACCGCCTTCACTGAAGACCCCGGAGACGGCGTCGCGGGCGTCCTTGTTGCCGGCGTAGATGATCGGCATGGAGTAGTCGCTGCCGAAGCGGGGCTGTGGCTTGGCGGGTGCGACCAGCTCGGAGATCTGGACGACCTTGTCGGCGGTGCCGCCGTCGGTTCCGCCGGAGATGAGGATCATGTCCGGACGAAGGTCGCGAATACGCTGGATCTGATCGTGCGGACGACGGCCGTCGTTGGCGGCGATGACATCCATCACGATCGAGCCGGCCCCCAGGGCCGCCCGCTTGGCGCTGGCCGCGGTCATCTCGGCGATCACGCCGGCGACCATCATCTGCAGGCCGCCACCGGCGCTGGAGGTCGAGATGTAGATGTCGCAGCCTTCGGTGTCGGTCGCGGGACTGATGATGCGCCCGTCGTCGCCCACCAGACGGCGGCCGGCGAGTTCGGCGATCTCGGTCACCGAGTTGACGACACCCATGGTGACGTCGGCGAAGGGCTTCTCGACCGTGGTCGGGGCCTCTCCACGATGGGTCTGGCGATACTGCCCATCCACGTACTGGATGAGAATCGCCTTGGTGGTCGTGCTCCCGCAGTCCGTCGCGAGGATGACCTTGATCTTGTCAGGGTCGAGGTTCGTCATCGGGGGTGTGATCCTGGGGTTCTGAAGTGGAATCGGGGTCCTCGGCGTCAGGACCGACCCGGTCCCAGTACTCCAAGCGTTGGCAAAGGTACTCGACCGACCCCCGCTGCTCAAGGAAGGTGGCGAACTCCTCGATGGTGGGGCCGTCGAGGATGACGGAGACGATGGGCCGGAAGAAGTGCATGGCCTGGGCGGCCACGAAGTTCAGCGGTCGCCCCATTTCGAGAGCCATCAGGGCCGGAAGGGTCATTCCGCGGCGAACCACGGCCTTGCAGACGGTGTCGCAGATCTCCCCCTGCCGCTCGGTGGGCTCGGCCGCACCGGGCTTGTCCACCGCGAAGGCGTTCCGGATGCGATCCCGCCAACTCATTCGCCGTCCTCCCCGGCCTGGTCCATGGCGGCCTTGATCCGGGGCACGATCTCCGCACCCCGATCCGCGAAGAGGACGCTGATGCCCCTGGAATCGAACATCCCGCCCCGCTCCCGGGTCGAGAGGTAGCCACCGGACTCGTTGTGGGGGAACCGACGAAGATCGGCCCACCGCAGGCTGCGGGTTCCGATCGGATACCGGACCGCGATTCCCACGGCGTCCATCCGGTAGTAGCTGGGCAGGAAGAAGCGGTTCAGCATGAGGACTAGGAAAAGGATCGCGGCGCCTCCGGCCAGGACGCCACCGGTGGGATCACCGACGGCCACCGAGACCAGCAGACCGCAGGCCAGAATGATCAGACACGTTCCGACCGCTCGCCCCGGCCGCTCCCGAAGCGGGTGAACCGACCACTCCAGAATGTCCTCGTGCGGGGTCGTCATGCAACCGGCCAGTGTAGTGGTTCCCGACGGGAAGCCGTCGATCGCGACCTATTCACCGGTCCAGGCGTGGACCACGGCGGGGAGGACCAGTTCGAGCACCTCGAGGCGATCGCACTGGACCCCGGCCTCGGCCAGACTGATGGCCCGACCTTCGAGTTCCTCGTCCCATTCGACCGGGCCGACATTGATGCCGATGCCGATGACCGCGGCTCCGACCGACTGCTCGATGAGCACCCCGGCGAGCTTCCGACCGTCGACGAGCAGATCGTTCGGAGGCTTCACCTCGATGCGATCGGGCAGCAGGGTCCCCAGTGATTCGGCCAGGGCCCGGGCGAGCACCAACGACCGCTCCGGCTGGTTGGTGGCCGGCAGGCAGATGCTGAAGGCCAGCCCGGACTCGCCGGTATCGGCCCAGCGGTTCCCCCGCTGCCCGCGGCCGGCCCGTTGCCGATCGGTCGTCACGAGCGTTCCGATGCCCGAATCTCGGGCCAGATCCTGGGTGGTATCGATCTCGGCCATGACCCGCACCCGGTGCAGCGGCGGCAGCGTCGCGCAGAGCGCCTCCAGCCGGTCCGCCCAGCAGTGCAATGGAACGGTTTCAATCACGGGCATCCTCCGGGGAAATGTCCAGACCGATGTCGAGCCAGGTCGCACCGTGGGTCATGGACCCAACCGCGATGCGTTCGACGCCGGTGGTGGCGATGGCGGCGATGGTCTCGAGCGTGACTCCGCCCGAGGCCTCCAACTGGATCCGGCTGCCGCCGGCATCCCGGCGGGACACCGCTTCCCGGAGCGTCTCGACGTCCATGTTGTCCAGCAGCACGAGATCGACGAGTCCGGCATCCAATCCGAGGACCACGTCCAACTGGTCCAGTCGATCGACCTCGACGCAGGTGAACCGCAGCGAACGATCCGCCCGGGCCCGCCGGATCGCGTCCGCCAACTGGGCTCCGAGTTCGTCCGGTGGAACGGCCGCAAGATGGTTGTCCTTGTACATCACCGCGTCGTCGAGCCCGAGCCGGTGCAGGTAGGCGCCGCCGCAGGCCACGGCGTACTTCTCGAATCTTCGCAGCCCGGGTGTCGTCTTGCGGCTGTCGGTCACGAGCACGCCTCCGCCGGCGATCGCCACGAAGCGGGCGGTGCGGGTCGCGACGCCGCAGAGCTGTGACAGGAAGTTCAGCAGCGTGCGCTCCAGCGTCAGCACGTCCCGCCATGCACCGTGCAGCCGTCCGATGGTCTGCCCCGGGGAGATCGGCTGGCCGTCGGCCACGCTGGCCTCGACCCGGACCCGCCCCGCCAGCGGCGGAAGCTGCGAGGCCCGGACCAGCAGCCCCATGCCCCCCAGCACCCCTGCGTCCCGGGTGACGAAGTCCGCCACCACGTCACGTCCGTCGGGCACGATGGAGAGGGACGAGATGTCCCCGCGCGGCACGCCGTCCTCCTCGAGGGCGAGTTCGAGCAGACGGGTCAGTTCCGCGTCGGGCACGAGCACGAGTCCGCGGTCGGAAAGATCCAGTTTGTTCAGATCGATGGTGTCCATTGGCAGCGTCGGCCCGTCAGCCTATCCTCTTCCTCCATGTCCGTCACCAAGCACGCCAAACTCCATCCGATCGAAGCCTCGCCGATCCATGCCCGCCGCGAGCGGGTCTTCCTGGTGATGTCGGGAGTCTTCCTGGGCACGCTGGTGATGCTGAACATCCTGGGCATCACGCGATTCATCGAGTTCGGCAGGATCGGTGGAGAGGACGGCGGTTCCGGCTGGGTCTTCGCGGTCGCCGTCGGCGTGCTGCCGTATCCGGTCACCTTCCTGTGCACGGACCTGATCAGCGAACTCTTCGGACGGGCCCGGGCCAACGCCGTGGTCTGGGTCGGCCTGCTGCTGAATGCGTGGGTCCTGTTCATCCTGTGGCTGGCGGGCATTCTCCCCGGCATGGATGCCCCGCCGCCCGAAGAGCTTCCCGCACTCCTGGATGCGATGCGAACCGCCGGCGAATCGGGCGGTCTGACCATCGGCGAACGGACCTTCGACGCTTCGACCGTCGCATACATGACCAGCCAGAGCGAACGTCCGACCACCTTCTTCGAGGTGCGGGCCCTGGCCTTCGGCGCGACCCTGGCGTCGA
>CAJWBW010000031.1:0-9810 GCA_913020415.1 uncultured Phycisphaerae bacterium
GTGAACAGGCCCGACTCGCTCTCGCCCGTCTGCTGCTCGAGGAGCCCGATCTGCTGCTGCTGGACGAGCCGACGAACCATCTCGACATCGACGGTCGACGATGGCTCGAATCATTTCTGACCGAGGAGTTTCGCGGCGCGATCATCCTGGTCAGCCACGATCGCTGGCTGCTGGAGCGGGCGTGCAGCCGCACCATCGAACTCGCCAACCGGAAGGTCCGGGACTACGCCGGACCGTATTCGCACTACCTGGCGCAGAAGGCGCAGCAGGATCTCACCGCCCAACGGGTCCATGACAAGAATCTCGACCGGGTCCGTCGGGAGGAGGCCTTCATCCGCAAGTACAAGGCGGGGCAGCGGGCGAAGCAGGCCCGTGGCCGCGCTGCCCGCCTGGATCGCTTCAAGGAGGAGCATCTGGTGCAACCGGATCGGGTGCAGGGTGTGATGAACCTGACCCTGCCGGAGGTCGAACGAAGCGGTGATCAGGTGCTGCAGGCCGAGGGGATCGGTTTCGCCTGGGATGACGTGGAACTCATCCGCGGACTCGATCTCGCAATGCAGCGCGGCGATCGGATCGGCATCGTCGGCCCCAACGGAAGCGGCAAGACGACGCTGGTGCGATGCCTCCTGGGGGAGATCCCGTCGGGCACGGGGTCGGTTCGACTGGGCAGCCGTCTCAACATCGGGTGGTACCGGCAGACCCACGGGCATCTCGACGACACCATGGAGGTGTGGCAGTATCTGCAGTCGGAACTCACGAAGTCGCAGGGCGCTCCGGTCTCCGAACAGCAGGCGCGGGATCTCGCCGGTGCCTTTCTGTTCAGCGGACCGACCCAGGAGCAGCCTCTGGGTTCGTTGTCCGGTGGAGAACGGTCACGCGCCGTACTGGCGGGCATCGTCGCCGGTGGTCACAACCTGCTCGTCCTGGACGAGCCGACCAACCACCTGGACATCGCCTCGGCGGAACGTCTCGAGCGGGTGCTGGCCGTGGACGGTCCGTTCACCGGCACCATGATCCTGATCAGCCACGATCGGGCGTTGTTGGCGGCGACCTGCACGACGCTTCTTGCTCTCGACGGGGCGGGCGGCGCACGACTCGTGCACGATGTCGATGACTGGCTCCGGGGGGAGGGGAGTGCGGCCGCGGTCACAGATCCCGACGGGCCGGCGATCGGGAAGCAGCGGCCGGCACGCCAACCGGATCCGCCGGACGGGAATCCGGTGCGCAGGATGTCCCTTCGCGATCTCGAACGTCGCATCGAGGATCACGAGCAGCGGAAGGCGGAGATCGATGCGGAACTGATGCGGCCGGAGGTGTATGCCGACGGCGAACTCGTGAAGCGGCTCACGACCGAACGGACCGGAATCGACCGGGTGATCGAGCCGCTGCACGCCGAATGGGAGCGGCGTGCCGACGAGGCCTGAACGCAACCGGCCCGATCCACGAGGAACCGGGCCGGGGGAAGATTCGGACGCAAGGAGTCGTCAGGCGGATGTGAACAGCACGGTTCCGTCCGCGTCGATCAACTCGAGGCGGTCGAAGGTCGCGGCCGCGAACACGCTCATGTCGATCCCCTCGATGGACTGTCCGATGAAGCCTTCGCTGGGCTGGAGCAGTCCGAGTGGTTGGAAGCTTCCGTCGCTCGCGACGATGCGAAGCTGCATGTTGCTCTGCTGGGGGTCGAGGTCGAGTCCGAGCACGAAGGCGTTTCCGTTCAGTTCGTTGACCGCGACCCGGACCATCCCGTCGTTCCGGGTGGACACGAGGTAGTAGTGTCGGCAGTTGGGGTTGTTGAGGAACTTGGTGAACTGCGGACCGAACTGGGCTTCGAGTTCGTCGAAGGTGTTCAAGGTCGTGTAGGTGCTGGCCAGCATGGATGCCTCGCGCTGCGAGGATGCGTTGAAGACGGCGAGCGTGACGACCACGCCGAACATCACGAGGGCGGCCATTCTCCAGGTCCACACCGAAGCGAGCATGCCGCCGGAGCGACGTACCGTCATCGCGGGTGGGTACCCGACATGGGCATCCTTGTCACCGATCGTGGCCAGCGGTGCGAGTCGCTCGGATTCGGCGTCGATCGTCTGGGCGACGGCGTCCAGGACGCGCTGCCGGAGCGCTTCCGATGGTTCCTCGTCCCCGAGCGTCGTGGTGTCCGAAGCGAGATCAGACTGGATACGTCGGATTTCGGCCTGCACGTCCGCGGATGCGGTCATGAAGGCCTGCTCGAACTTCACCGAGTCGGCGGCGGCAAGAAGCCCGAAGGCATCCAGGGTCGCCAGTTCGACCAGTTCGTTGATGGTGATGTGGGTGTGTGATGTCATCCCGTTGATTCCATTCATTCAGTTCGGATCCGAGTCAGGATGCGGCCCAATCCGCATTCGGTTCACCCTGTGCTTGGTCCCGTAGTTTATTCAGTCCCCGGCTCAATGCCGACTTGATGGTTCCCAATGGCGTGTCGAGCTGTTGGCTCACTTCCCGCAGGGTGTAGCCCTGCAGGTAGGACCGTTCGATCACGACACGTTGCAACTCAGGCAGTCTTGAGAGTTGTTTCCTGAGTTCCGAGTTCCTTTCGTCGGTTTGGGTCTTGTGCCCGGGTTCCCCGGTCTGTCGTTCCGCCGTCATTTCCTCATCGAGAAGGGAGGGTTTGGGCCGCACGGCCTTGCGACGCAGCTGGTCGATCAGGTGCCGGCGGGCGATCAGCATGACCCAGGTCACCAGACGGGCCCGGCGGGGATCGAAGCGATCCGCCGTCTGCCAGAGCCGCACGAAGATGTCCTGAACGGCATCTTCGGCCTCGGCCTGGGTCGGGAGCAGTTGCCTGGCCACCTTGTAGACCAGACCCCCGAATTGGTCGTAGAGCTGCTCTACGGCCTGCTCATCGCCAACCGCGACGCGATGCATCAGCATCAGGTCCTGCTGGTCCATATCCTCCACTCTCCTGACAGCCCATATTTCGGGGGGAAAGGGCTTACGGTTCCACTGAAACCCCATTAAGAGCTTTTTTGGCCTCCAAGGGGGGTCGAAACACTACGAATATCGAATTCTAAGTTGTTCGTGTGGTTTATCGGGCTCAAAAAGGTCTCTTTCCGATAGTCTATTCATGAGGTTTGTGCAGATTCGGTCTCATGGATCCGGGTGAACGTCATAGATGTTCACAGTGGTCTTCGGGCCGATTGCTGCACGTCCTCGGCGGGGCATGGTCCTCGTCATCCTCGAAGTGGGGTACCGCGTGAAGTCGAGCCGCGTGAAATCCTGTCCCATGCAACACGGTCCCGGTCGGTCCGTGCAGCGGAACGGTTTCAGCCTCATCGAGCTGATGGTGGTGCTGGCCATCACTGGCATCCTCACCGCGATCCTGCTGCCGACCCTTGCTTCGATCCGTGAGAATGCCAATCGGGTGATCAGTTCATCCCACCAGCGAAACATCGGTCACGCGTTGATCATGTGGGGTTCCGATCACAAGAACCAGCTTCCCGAGAGTCGCGTCCTGCTCACCAATCCTCCCCGCCCCGGCGAGTTGATGGTGGCTCGGTACGGCTCCGCGTCGAACGATCCCTACGCCAAGCGTCAGTACGTCGAATCCGACTCGGAGATCGTCGAGGGATGGGACGGTCTGGGTTGGCTCTATGCCCGGCACTACCTCGATTCCCACGAGACGTTCTACTGCCCCAACCACGATGGGAATCATCCCCTCGATCGGTACGAGGAGCAGTGGGAGCGCGGAACCGGCACCATCTACACCAACTACCACTACGCAGGCCACGTCAACTGGAACACCTACGAGACCCGTCGTTTCGACCGCGGTGATCGAATGGTCCTGCTGACCGACGGTCTGCGTCGTCGCAGCGACTTCAACCATCGGATCGGCCTGAATGTCCTGCGGGGCGACGGTTCAGTCCGGTGGCAGGACGATCCGACCCTGTTCACCCAGCTCCCCATCGACGACCCCAGGGGAGAGGAACTTCGTGCTCACGAGAACCTGATCAACGATCTGTTCAACACGAACGTCCTGCTCGACTGATCAGGGATCCTCGGGGCTACCCGAAAGAATCACCCGCTGCGTCCGGTGTCTTCCAATGCCCGGATCCGATGTGGTGCAGTCCACGACGTGCAGCCAGGATGCGACCAGCACGTGGTCGATCCGATAGACCGGAAGACCGCGGCTCCACGTGGCGGCCCATCCGCGGCCGGCCAGGTCCCATGCGTGGAGGAGTTCCGGAAACGCATGCCGCATCGCAGCACTTCCCCGCCGCATGTTGAAGTCCCCGAGCACGAGATCGATGGGGCCCGTCGTACGCTTCTCGACCCATCCCTTCAACTGCACGGCGATCTCCCATCTCGATCTCGTGATCGTCGAGGGAAGATCGACGGCGAGAATGCGCAACGGTCTTCCCAACTGCTGGGTGGTGTCGATTTCGATGAATCGTGCGTGGACGTCGTTGCTCGATCCGACGGACTGAAGTTGCCGAACGGGAAGCCTGGTCAGGATGGTGAAGAAGCCCAGCTTGTACGGAGAATGTCCCTTCCCGAGCCAGGCCCGGATCTCCTCCGTGCCTCGGACGCCGTAGCCGTGGGTCAGGACCGTGATGTCGGCGTCTTCCCCGATGATGTACTCGGCGTGGGCGATCCGGTCCGACTTGTCATGGGACATCGTCCATTGCAGAAGTCGAAGCCCGTCGGTCGGTTCCCCGCCTGGTCGCCACGGTCGTTCGACCAGTGCGATCCACCCGATCAGTGTTGCACCGATCAGGATCCAGGCTCCGGTGCCGGGTCGCGTCCGCGCCGTCCAGGCCGACACGGCCACGAACGGAAGTACGGTGAACGTCGGAATCCACGACAGGAACTGGGTCGGCAGGAAGCGGTCGGACCAGATCACGCCCCCCAGCCAGGCCAGAAGGAATGACGCGGACAGCACGCAGACCACCCCGCGGACGCGGCGTGATGCGGGCGATGTATCAGTATGGGAAGACGAGTGGGGCAACGATTACACATACAGCGCCGACCAGGATCGTCAGCGGAATGCCGAGTCTGGCGTAGTCCAGGAAACGGTAGCCACCGGGACCATACACCATGAGATTGGTCTGATAGCCGATGGGGGTGCTGAAGTTGCATCCCGCGATCATCAGAGTGAAGACGTACGCCAGTGGGCTGATCTGGAGCATCTCCGAGGTCTGCATCACGATCGGAAACATGAGCACGGAGGCGGCGTACGGCGTGATCAGCTGGGACAGGACGTTGGCGATGACGAACAGGATTGCAAGCATCACCGATGGATGCAGCTGCATCTCGTTGGCACTACCCATGAGCCATCCCACGATGGTGTCGGCGGCACCGCTCTGATCCATCGCGGCGCCCAGCCCGATGGCGGCGCCGATGCTCAGAAGGACCTGGAGATTGATGCTCGACCTGGCGACCGACCCTCCGACGCAACGGGTGAACACCATCAGGATCGCGCAGATCCAGACGGCAAGGATCGGAGGGATGTTGATGTAGCTTCCTCCGATCAGCAGCCCCACCATCAGGATCAGCAGGCCGATGGCGATCATCGCCCGGTTGTGCCGCGTGGGGCGGGATTCATCGACCTGGGAGATGAGATAGAAGTCGGGATCATTGCGATGTGATTCGAGGAATCCGACGTGGGTGTCGAGCAGCAGGGTGTCGCCTATCCGCAGCCGGATGTCTCCGATCTTGCCCGCCACCTTCGCACCCTGGCGATGCACGGCGATGATCGCGGCGTTGTAGCGGGTTCGAAACCGGGAGTTGCGAACCGTCTGATTGACCAGCGGCGAGTTGGCCGAGACCACAACCTCCACCAGAGTCCGTGAACTGCTGCTTCCCTTGAGCTTCTGGGTCTGGTCGGTGGCCGGTTCGAGCCCCCGGACCCTTCGCAGGTCCACGACCGAATCGAGGACCCCCACGAATCCGAGGCGGTCCTCCGCCTGCAGGATTTCATTCGGCCCCACCGCGGGAATCACGACGCCGCTTCGTTCGATCTGGCTGAGGAACAGCCCCGGCAGCTGACGCAGTCCGGCGGCTTCGATGGTGCTGCCGACGATGGGGGAGTCGGCCTGCACGATCATCTCCGTCTGGTACGTCTTGGCGTCGAGCGAGACCGAATCCACCGGCACGCGGTCCCGAAGCAGGTGCTTGGACGTGATGATGATGAATACGATTCCGAAGATCACGCAGGGAAGACCGATGGCTCCGACCCCGAAGAACAGCAGCCATTCCGGAAGCGGCCCGGTGATTCCTACATTCGCCAGCCAGGCGTGGTCCTGTGCGATGTAGCTGGTCAGCAGCCCGATCACCACCAGATTGGAGGCGGTGCCGATCATGGTGAGTCGACCCCCGAGGATCGCGGCGAAGCTCAGCGGCATGTAGAGCGTGGAGGCGCTGATGCCCAGTCGTCGGGACCAGTTGCGGACCAGCGGAATGCACATGGCGACGATCGGTGTGTTGTTCATGAAGCCCGACAGCAGAGCCACCGGGCCCAGCAGTCGGATCTTCGCTTCCGTCTCGCTCGTGGGTCGGCCCAGCAGCTTGTTCGCCGCGATCTCGATGGCCCCGGTCTCCCGCATGCCGGCTGCGACGACGTACAGGCCACCGATCATCATGACGGCCTGGGATGCGAAGCCTTCGACTGCCGTTTCGATCGAAACGATACCGGTGGCCATCAGCAGGATCAGTCCACCCAGCATGGCGACGTCCATTCCGATCCGATTCGAGATCAGCGCGACGATGATCATGGCGAGGACGGCAAGTGTGAACCAGGCTTCGAACGGCATGCTGAGGGTCCTCGATGGTGTGGGTGATCAGTCCTTCGATTCCGCATCGATGCCGAGCTGGTCGATGGCTTCGATGATCTTGCCGTGCACATCCGGAGAGGCGCAGATGACGCCCCGGTTCCGTTCCAGTCTCGCTCCCTGGCCGAAGTCCAGTGGTCGTCCGTGGATGTCGGTCACCACTGCACCGGCTTCCGATGCGATGATCGATCCGGCCGCGTGGTCCCAGATCTTCTCCACGTATCCCGCCCGGGTGGGCAGTCGAAGGTACGCATCCGCCTGGCCGCGAGCAACCATGGCGTACTTGCACTGACTGTCCAGACGAACCGGTTCTCCGACGTTTCCAACGGCATCCGACACGCGATCGCTGTCATTGCGGCTTGAATGGGCCTTTTCGACCGACCCGCAGAATCGCCAGGATCGATCGGCCTGCTCGGGTCGGGTCCGGATTCGGAGACGATCGGCCTCGGGGTCGCATCCGGCGAACTCCCACGAGCCCTGGCCTTCGGCAGCGGCGTACAGCACGCCGATCGGATCGGGCGTGTCGAGCGGTGCGCTCTGACTCACCGGCAGGGCGGGGCATCCCATGACCCCCGCCACCACGTGACCGTGTTCGATTCGTCCCAGAGCGATTGCGTATTGCTGGCCTCTCAGGAATCCCTTGGTGCCGTCGACCGGATCGAGTGTCCAGTAGGACTCCGAGGTTCCGTCATGGTCGCAGGAATCGATGGCCGCAAGCACATCCTGTTCATCGATTCCGTTTCGCCAGTGCCCGACGACCTCGACGATCGCCCGTCGGACGACGGCCGCGTCATCGCCGGCAAGTCCGTCAGCGTCCTCTTCTCCGACGATGCGGTGATCAGCGGGGTCGTCGAGCATCTCCTGGAGGGTCAGCGTCACGATGGCCTGGGCGGCGTAGTCGGCCACGGTCACGGGGCTGCGATCGTCCTTGGTCAGGGCGGTGACTTCCACCAGCCGTTCCTGCACGGCCCGGGTGATCTGGCAGGCGGTGGCAACGGCCTGCATGGCGGCGTGAAGCTGTTTCGAGAGAGTGTTCATGATGCTTCATCATCGGCTGAATACCCCTTCGTGCTCCCAACGAAGACGCCCCGCCGGGGTCGGCGGGGCGTCGGTGAATCGATGATGTCGGGGCTGGTCAGCTGGACCAGACCTGCTTGAACTCGCCGATGGCGGCTTCGAACTCCTCGTTGATCTGCTTGAAGGAGGAGGATTCAACCAGCTTGTCCCGCAGCCCCTTGCCGGGGCCTCGGAAGTGGTCCAGAAGATCGGCCTCGAAGGCGTGAACCTTGTCCAGCGGCAGGTCGTCCAGGAAGCCCTTGGAACCGGCGAAGATCGAGATGCACTGGTCGATGACGTCGAAGGGGGAATACTGCCCCTGCTTGAGAAGTTCGACCATCCGGCCACCACGGTCCAGCTGCTGCTGGCTGGCCTTGTCGAGTTCGGTGCCGAGCTGAGCGAAGGCCTCGAGCTCCCGGAAGGCGGCGAGGTCGAGGCGGAGGGAGCCCGCGACTTCCTTCATCGCCTTGATCTGGGCGTTGCCGCCCACCCGGCTGACCGAGATGCCCACGTTCACGGCGGGACGGACGCCGGAGGAGAAGAGTTCCGGCTGCAGGTAGATCTGACCGTCGGTGATCGAAATCACGTTGGTCGGGATGTAGGCCGACACGTCGCCTTCCTGGGTCTCGATGATCGGAAGTGCGGTCAGGGACCCGCCGCCGTTCTCGTCGGAAAGCTTGGTGGCTCGCTCGAGTAGACGGCTGTGCAGGTAGAACACGTCGCCGGGGTACGCTTCACGTCCGGGCGGACGGCGGAGCAGCAGCGAAAGCTGACGATAGGCGGTCGCCTGCTTGGACAGATCGTCGTAGACGCACAGGACGTGCTTGGGCTTCTTGCCCTCCTTGCCGTTCCACATGAAGTACTCGCCCATGGCACAGCCGGCGTAGGGCGCGATGTACTGCAGGGGGGCAGGGCTGGACGCACCGGCGTTGACCACGATGGTGTAGTCCATGGCACCGTTCTTGCGGAGCGTGTCGACCACGCCGGCCACGGTCGAATCCTTCTGGCCGACGGCGACGTAGACGCAGACCACGGCATCGTCGGTCCCCCAGAACTGCCGCTGGTTGATGATCGCATCCAGGGCGACCGCGGTCTTGCCGGTCTTTCGGTCGCCGATGATGAGTTCACGCTGGCCACGGCCGATGGGAATCATCGAGTCGATGGCCTTGATGCCGGTCTGCAGCGGTTCGGTCACGGGCTGTCGGGCTGCGATGCCCGGAGCCACGATGTCCAACTTGCGGGTCTCGGTGGAGTCCACGGCTCCCTTGCCGTCCAGGGGTGCACCCAGGGGATCGACGACACGTCCGAGCAGCCCATCGCCGACGGGTACTTCCAGCAGACGGCTGGTCGAGCGGACCATGTCACCTTCGCGAACGGCGAGGTAGTCGCCGTAGATCACGGCACCGACGGTGTCGGATTCCAGGTTCATGGCCTGGCCCATGATCGGTCCGCGTTCCGTCTCGAACTCGAGCAGTTCGCCGGCCATGGCCTTGGAAAGACCGTAGATCCGGGCGATCCCGTCGCCGACCTCGACGACGCGTCCAACTTCGGAGATCTCGAGTTCACTTGAGAACTGTTCGATTTCCTGCTTGATGACAGAGGTGATTTCGTCGGTCTTGATCTTCACGTCGTTCTTCCTTCGAAACGTCCGTCTATGACGGGTCGGTGTGTTTTCGTCAGGGGCCGGTGATCAGCCAGGTGAGTTGCACGGTTGCGTTGACCGTCACGTCGCCCGAGACGATCGGGGCGGGAGGCGCGGAGTAGGCCCGTTCCAGCGTCGCGGCACGGCCGTAGTCGGCGGCGGCCTTGAACTGGCGGGGCTGGTAGTTGCTTCCATCCAGTGAAAGGGACTGGATGCGCACGAGTTCGACGCCCGCGGCTTTCGCCATGCTCGAAGCGTCGTCCATTGCGTTCTGGGTTGCGGCCCGGATGACCTCGTCGCGGGAGTTCC
>CAJWBW010000032.1:0-9801 GCA_913020415.1 uncultured Phycisphaerae bacterium
CATCGAACGACGGGCGTGCGCCTGAGGCGATCTGTACCAAAATACCAGCGTCGGCAGCACGCTCTACATGCGACCGAGAAACGCACTCGCCACCTCGAGGTGCTCCGCACGTTTCGCCGGATCCATCTTTCGTGCCATCGCGCACATCATCGCCCAGCGGGGATTCTTCCCCAGTTCGTCCACGTGGTTCCAGATCCAGCGCCAGTAGAGGCCGTCCCAGATGTCGGCCCACTCGCCGGCCGGATGGTTGCTCATCTTCCGGACGTAGGACGATCCCGAGAAGTACGGCTTGGTCGTGATCAGACCGCCGTCGGCGTGCTGGCTCATGGAGTACACGTTGGGCACCATGACCCAGTCGTAGCTGTCGACGAACAGTTCCATGAACCACCGGTAGATCGCATCCGGGTGGATCTCGCAGAGGAACATGAAGCCGCCCAGGAGCATGAGCCGCTCGATGTGATGGCAGTAGCCGGTCTCCAGCACCCGGCCGATGATGTCGTCGAGCGGATCGATGCCGGTCGTGGCGTCGTAGAACGACGCCGGCATGGCCCGCTCGTGCCCCCAGTGGTTCGAGGTCCGCATCTCGACCCCGTGGTCGTCGTAGGTGGCCCGCATGAACTCGCGCCAGCCGATGACCTGCCGCACGAATCCCTCCAGGGAATTGAGCGGAACGTCGTTTTCCTGCGCGTGCTCCAGCGCTGCATCCAGCACCTGCCGCGGCGTCAGCAGACCGACGTTGAGCATCGGGGTCAGCACGCCGTGCCACAGCCAGTTCTCGCCGCGGACCATGGCGTCCTCGTAGACCCCGAACAGTTCGAACCGTTGCCGAAGGAACTCGTCGAGCCACGTCGCCGCGGCCTCGTGCGAGGTCGGATAGACGAACCGCTCGATCGATCCCGGATTGACCGGGTAGCGGTCCTGCACGTGCAGGCGGGCCGCCTCATCGGTGTCGTCGTGCATGCCCGTGGGCAGATCGGGAATCGCCCCCAGCATCTTCTTGGGCACCTTCTTGCGGTTGTCCGCGTCGAAGCTCCACTGCCCCCCCACCGGTTCGTCGCCGTCCATCAGGACATCCAGCCGTCGCCGCTGGTGCTTGTAGAAGTCGGCCATGAACCAGCGCTTCTTGCCGTCGCGGTAGTCGCGATTCTGCTGGGAGGTGTTGATGAACATCGGAGTGCGGACGAACTGAAGATCGAGTCCGTGACGCTCCGCCGCCCGCCGCAGACGGCGCTCCAGCAGGTAGTCGTGCGGGTCACCCGCCACCACCGCCCGGTCCGATCCGGCGAGGCCGGATACTGCGACGTCGACCATGTCGACGCCGTCCTCGTGATCCAGATACCGCACGTCGATGCCACGGTCGATCAGCTGATGCTCGTACCGCTTCATGGAGGCCCGGTGCAGCCACAGCTTCTGACGATGCATGGCCGCCTGCAGGCGATGGTCTCCGAAGAACAGACCGTCCTCGACGAGCATTGCGGCGTCGCAGCGGTCGAGACCGGGGTGCTCCAGGAACAGCTGGTGCGGAAAGATGAGCAGCGTCGCGGGCATGCCGGATGGTAAGCAGCCGGAGCCCGCTCGGCATGACTTGGTCCGCATTTCCCTCCGAACCGTCGATCTCAGTCGTCGGACTCGATCATGAATCTGCAGTCCGGTTCATGCACTCGCCTGAGCACGGTCTGGTCTCCGTCCCAGACCACCGTGGTGTCCTTGCCGTAGTACCAGATCAGGCGGAGTCGATTCCAGCCCGATGGACCATTGCTGTGGAAGACCGTGATGTACCGACCGGGCTGCTGGGGATCATGCACGGTGTGCAGCACGGACTGATCGATTCCATCCCAGGTCCGTCCATCCACCGTGAACGAGCCGGACTCGATCGCGATCGGATCCTTCGATCGTGCGATCCGATCCGCGGCCGTCGCGATCGCCGCCGCACCAACCAGCAACCGGTTGTCACCGGGGGTGGTCTGCGCCATCCAGGCGGTGAGATCCCCTCCCGCCGGAGCGTCCTCGTCGACGGAGACGGTGACGCCCCCACCCAGCGTCGCCGAGATCGTCGGACTGGTCTGGGAACGAGGCAGCAGACGGTAGTAACGGCAGTCCGGATCGATCTCGACCCACGCCCCGTCGGCGGAGCGTTCGACCTCCAGGGACTGGGGCGGATCGGCCTGCAGCTCCGGAGTCGTCATCGGGACCGTATGACGCCGGACCCAACGGTCGAAGAATGGATCCAGCCATCCCCGGCCGCGATCCGGATGCACCCCTTCCGCAGCCGCTTGGATCTCCCTCCAGCCGATCCGCTGCCCCATGTGCGACCGGGCCAACTCGTGCAGCATTGTCCAGACGCGGCTTTCGGAGAAATCACCCGGCGGCGAATCCCCGTCCAGCACATCCTGCAGCATCATGATCACGAAGGCTCCCTTTTCGTAGCCGACGAAACGGCTCGCCCCGTTCACGCCCGTACGCCAGCCGAAGGTTCCCAACGGAGCATCGTCGAGCCCCGGATCCAGCGAGACCTTGTTGAGGACCCCCCGCCGGTAGGAACGCGCCGCCTCGGGGCCGTCCTCCAGCGCGCGACGGCCGTAGTTGGTGCAGAAGCTGGTCAAGGCCTCGCACCAGTTCCCGTCCTCGGGATCGACGTAGACCCCGTTGCCCCACCAGGCATGCACCAGCTCGTGGTCCAGATAGCCGGGCTTGAGCGATCGTGGGGCCATGCCGATGACGCGGGGCCCCAGAACCGTGAATCCGGGGAAGGCGAATCCGGATGAGAAGAAGTTCTCCACCACCGTGAACCGTCGGTACGGATAGCTCCCCAACAGCGGTGTGTAGAGCTTCAGATACCGCTCGGAAGCGTCCAGATACCAGTCCGCCTTGTCGGCCTGTGCGGCCGAGAGGTGCACGGCGATGTCGACGACGTCATCCCCCGCATCCACCGTGCGTTCGAAGACCTCATGCCGATTGCCCACCACCGCCATGCCGTCCACGGCACGGGGCGTCTTCCACGTTCGACCGGGAGCAGGATCGACCGGATCGCCCGACGCGACGAACACCCATTCCTCGATCGGCTCGATGTCGATGGTCATCGGTCGAAGCTGCGGAAAGCCGCGTGCGTCCAGAGGCTGCGGGTACCAGTTGCTGCCGTCGGAGAGGAAGACACCATCCTCGCCGACGTGGGCCCGTACGGAGAAGTTGTGGATCTGACCGATCCGTTCACCGGAGGCCACGTCCTCCTCGTGGGTTCCCATCCACTCGATGAACACCCGGTCGCCGGACTCCAGTCCGTCGATCTCCCCGTCCCCGTCGTACTCGACGGGATGATCATCGACGGTGATCGCGAGCACCCGGGCCCCGGGATGCAGTGCGAAGCGAAGCGAACCCGGCTCCGCCGTGTCGATGCGGGTGATGCCGTGCACCCGATGGGTGGCGGGATCCAACCGGACTTCCAGATGCTGCGACGCCACGTCCACCGAGGCGATCGCGGCCAGTGTGCAGAGCAGATGCATGATGCATTCCTTCCTAGAACTCGCCGCGAACGATCTCTTCGGGTTCGGTGGACTCGGAGTTGAACGGATTCACCAGCATGACCTGCGCGACGTTGCCGTCATCACGATGGCTGGAGAAGATCAGCAACTGACCACGAAACGGAACCATGGTCGCGTGACGAAGCGGAATCGGCATCGACTCGGCCACCGTGGTCCAGGTGTCCTCCACGGTGTCGTACATCTCCAGCGACGCATTGGATTCCAGTCCCGATCCGTCTTGCTTCGGCGACATGCCTCCCAGCAGGAAGATGTGGTTCCCGAGGACCGCGACCTCCGGGGAGAGTCGCGGCCGGGCGGGCCCGGTCATGCCGTGCCACGTTCGGGTTTCGAAGTCGAACACGTCGCAGGGGACGACGAGTTCGAAGTCGTCGGTCATGCCGCCGATCATGAAGTATCGGTCGCCCACGACCGCCCCCCCGAAGGCACGTCGGGTCCGTGGGAGTTCGACACCGGCCTCGGCGAAGTCCTCGCCGCCGTCCACGCCCGCCGTCATGACTTCGGACAGATGTCGAAACCGATCATCCGCCGGGCGAGACGGGTCGTAGTCGAGGCCACCGAAGACCCAGTAGGAATCGCCGTGCTGCACGAGGCCGAACTGGCTGCGGGACACCGGGAGATGCGGCCCCGTGGCGTTCCACTCGTTCTTCCTGAAGTTGAAGGTGTAGCCCTCGCGCTGCGTACGGGCGGCCGTGCCGTCATGCCCGAAGCCGCCCAATGCGAATCCGGTGGAACCATCGGCCCCCATGGAGGTCTGGATGGATTGCCGCTGCATGGGGTAATCAGCACACCGCCTCCACTGCATGGTGGCGGGGTTGAACCGATAGCCTTCCCGAAGGAAGTTGTCCGGTCCGAAATCGTGCTGCCCGGTGCTGTTGTTTCCACCGAACATGTAGACCCAACCCCGACGGACGAAGAAGGCCTGCCGGTTCTTCGCCGTGGACGGGCTCGGCACCGTCCAGTAGCCGACCACGGGCCCGGACTCGCCGACGGTCTCCAGACGGACCCGTTCGATCTGGGACGGCCGCATGCCGCCGGACATCCCGCCCAGAACGATGAGATCGCCATGCTGGTCCCCCGCCACCTGATGGAAGAATCTCGGGTAGGTGACCACGCCTTCGTGCCGCCACTCCGATGCGCCGGGACGCCACGAATGAACCCCCCCGTCGGATCCCGTGGCCACCACCCGGCCGTTCACCGCATCCGCCGCGATTCCAAACCCCTGTTCGGGGAAATCGGGCAGCTCGGTCCAGGAACCCGTGGTGGGATCGAACAGATCCGCACGACGTACGGAACCGTCCGGCGTCATGCCCCCGAGCACCATGATCCGTCCGTCGACGGCGACCGAGGCCATGGCTCGACGCTTGAACGGGGCGGGGACCGATGACCAACCCCGGTCCGGATGTCGAAGATCCAGCGTCCACACATCCTCGTACCACATCCGTTCACCGGTGTCCGCATCGAGTTTCCAGCCCCCAAGCACGTAGAGGTTCGAACCGATCACCGCCGTATCGTGGGACGATCGACCCGATGGCATGTCGGGCATCGCGGACCACCTGCGGGTGGCGGGGTCGTAGGCCTCGACCGTTGCGAGGGAGACCAGATGGGCGGGATCTTCCGGCGCATTGGTCGCCACCAGCCCACCGGTACGCAGGATCGTGCCGTTCCACACCTCGAGCGGACAGCTCTGGATGCCCATGGAGTGCGGCAGCATCTCCATCTGGGACAGATCGTGGAGGTTGATTCGGTAGAAGTCCGGGGACTGACCGGTGCGATCGTAGTCGTGGGCGCGACCGTGGTACCCGCCCAGCACGTACAGCCACCCTCCGTGGACCACGGAGCCGAAACTGGTGGTTGCCCGCGGCAGGGTGCCGCACGGCTCGCCGGCGACCATTCCCTTCGACAGATCGGGGTCCGCCGGCATCGCAAAGTGTTGGGCGGACGTGGGTGCGGCGAGGACGATGCACATCGACATCGTGAGCAGTTGAACGAATGGTGGCAGCGACATGGGAACTCCCGAAGCCTAGAGGGTCTTGGTGGCGGTTTGACTTGGTTTGAATCGAATGACGTCGTCGGCGACCAGTCCGGCTTCCGACGGATCGTGGGTGACCATCAACGTGGCCACATCGGAATCTCGCAGCACGGACATCGTCTCGGCCCGGACCGCGGTCCGCGTCTCGACGTCCAGGCTGCTGAAGGGTTCGTCCAGCAGCATGACCCGCGGACGCCGGGCCAGAGCGCGGGCAATGGCGACCCGCTGCTGTTCGCCACCGCTCAAGGTGGAGGGCATGCGGTCCGCCAGCGCTTCCACTCCCAGACGATGGAGCAGTTCGTCGCAGCGTGCGGCTCGCTCCGCCCGACCGCTCGTCCGAATGCCGAACAGCACGTTTCCTCGTACCGTCCGGTTTGGAAACAATGCGAAATCCTGGAAGACGAGGCCCACGGCTCGACGTTCGGGCGGGACGTGGACTCCACCCCGGACCATGGGCTGCCCGTCGATGAGGACCAGCCCGCCGGTGGGACGCTCGAGACCCGCAATCAGACGCAGCAGGGTCGTCTTGCCGGAGCCGGACGGTCCCAACACGCAGTGGACGTCACCGGGCGGGACGTTCACCGAGAAAGCGTCGAGCAGCGGATCGTCTCCGAAGCCGAACGTCAGGTCGCGGACCACGAGTCCACTGTCTGGATCTGCTGACCGATTCAAGCCGTCGCTCCTTTCGAACCCGCCGTACGGATCCGTTCGACGTGTCTGGCCAGCAGCAGCACGGGGATGAGGCCGACACCGATGATGGCGACGGCCGCCGAAGCGGCCTCTTCGATCCGCTCGTCGGATGCGAGCTGGTAGACGCGGACCGCCAGCGTATCGAAGTTGAAGGGGCGCAGCATCAGGGTGATGGGAAGTTCCTTGGCGACATCCACGAACACGATCAGGCCTCCCGCCAGCAGGCTGGTGCGGAGCATCGGCAGGTGCACTCCGAACAGGGTCCGCGACGGCCCTGCTCCCAGTGTCCGGGCCGCGGCGTCGATCGAACGGTGCACGCGTGCGAGCCCGGATTCGACGAAGGACACCGCAATGGCGAGAAAACGGGCCTGGTAGCCGATGACCAGGGCGGCGATCGAACCCGTCAGCAGCAGTCCCGGCCTCCAGGATCCTCCACCGGCGGCGGCGAGGTCGTTGATGCGATGATCGATCCATCCCAGGCAGATGAGAAGCCCGATCGCGATCACCGGACCCGGCATGGCGTAGCCCGTCCTGGATGCAAGAGCCGCACAGGCGGTCCATGCGTTGCGTTGCAGGCGTCTTCCGTAGCCGATCAGAAGGCCGAGCGTCATGGCGACGACGGAGGCGAGGACGGCGATGCCGGCGGTCGAAACCACCAGGTCGCCCAGCAGTTCGCCGGACCGTCCGTCACCACGCACGACGGCCAGGTACACAAGCCGCCCCGCGGGAAGAAGAAATCCCGCCGTCAGAGGTACCAGGCAGCACAGGATTGCCAGACCCCGGGCCGTGCGCCCGATTCGCACTCCACCGGATCCGTTCGTTCGATCGGTCGCGCGATGCCGGGCTCCGGATCGCCTGAGCAGCCACTCCAGCCCCACAAGCAGAAACAGCATCGACACCACCAGCGCCGAGAGCTGGCCGGCGGCCACCGGAGCGTCGAGGCCGTACCAGGTGCGGTAGACCCCCGTCGCGAACGTGTCCACCGCGCAGTAGTCCACCGCTCCGAAGTCCGCGACGGTCTCCATCAGCACCAGGGCCACCCCCCCCGCGATCGCCGGCCGGGCCAGGGGCACACCGACGCGGAGAAAGGTGCGCAGCGGCCCGCAACCGAGGGTGCGACTGGCCTCGAGCATCGAACGGGACTGTTCGAGGAACGCGATGCGGGCTGCGAAGTAGACGTAGGGAAACAGCGAGAAGGAAAGTATGAACGTCGCCCCGCCCAGCGTCCGGAGATCCGGAAACCAGTAGTCACCGGCCGTCAGGCCGAAGGTGTTCCGCATCCACCCCTGCACCGGACCGCTGAACTGGAGAAGATCGGTCATCGCGTAGGCCGCGAGATACGGCGGAACCGCCAGCGGAAGCAGCAATGCCCAGCCCAGCACCACACGACCGGGAAACCGGTACATCGTGACCACCCAGGCGGACACCACCCCCACCACTCCCGCCGTGCAACAGACGCCCAGCGACAGCACCAGCGTGTTCAGCGCGTAGTCGCCGAGCCGGGTGGCCTCAAGATGCTGCCATACACCATCCGAGTCCCGAAAGACGCTCGACAGAATGACCGCAACCGGCACCAGCACGACCAGTGCTGCGGCCATCGAGGCGATGGTCCAGGCGGCACGGGGGGTGGAATCGACCTTGAGCACCACTGTTCTCGCACCAGGGGGACGTGCTGCGGGCCGACTGTCCCGATCAGCGGACGGGACCGGACGACGGAGTGCAACCGTGTGTCATGTCGCGGCAGATCCCGTCAACGCCATTCCGAACGGTCCATGATGCGGATGGCTTCGGCGTTGTTGGCGCCGAGCGTTGCCGCATTCAGATCGTCTTCCTTGAAGGCACCGAACGACTTCAGGGTGTCGGTGGTTTCGATGCCCGCCACCGTGGGGTATTCCTGGTTTCCCCCGGCGAACTTCTTCTGGGCTTCCTCACCGGCGAGGAACTCGATGAAGCGAACGGCATTTTCGCGATTGGGCGCGGTCTTGACGACTCCGGCCCCCGACACATTCACGTGCGTGCCGCGATCGTCCTGGTTGGGAAAGACGACCCGGACCTTGGAGGCGGCCTCCTGATCGGATTCGCTGCCGCCGATCATCCTGGCCAGGTAGTAGTGGTTGACCACGGCCACGTCGCCTTCACCGGCGGCGACACCGCGGATCTGGTCCCGGTCCCCGCCCTGCGGGGTCCTCGCCATGTTCGCGACGATGCCTTTGCACCAGGCTTCCGTCTTTTCCGCACCGTGCGCATCGATGAGGGAGGCCACCAGCGACTGGTTGTAGATGTTGCCCGAGCTTCGAATCAGGACCTTGCCCTTCCACTTGGGATCGGCCAGTTCCTCGTAGCTGAGCGTGGTGCCTTCGGGCACCCGATCCGCGGAGACCACGATGATGCGGGCCCGCTTGGTGAGCCCGAACCAGAGTCCTTCGGGGTGCCGGAGCGACGCGGGGACGCGGGCTTCAAGCGTCTTCGACTTGACCGGCTGCAGCACACCCATTTCCTCCGCGCGGAGCAGCCGACCGGCATCCACCGTGATGAAGACGTCGGCGGGGCAGAGTTCGCCTTCCTGCTTGATGCGTGAAAGCAGGGTGTCGGATCGGCCTTCGATGATGTTGACCTTGATTCCGGTTTCTTCGGTGAACTGCTTGATCAGGGCATCATCGGTGTCGTAGTGACGGGCCGAATAGACATTGACGACCTCCTCCGCTTGGACAGCGGAGGCGCTGAGGATCGCCACGGTGGACAGGGCTTGGACGAACCGGTTCATGAATGTCTCCCTTGGGCCGACAGAGGTGGATCTAGAAGTTGGTGTGCAGATATCCGCCGTCGGAGACCTGAAGCATCCCCATGCGGAGCAGGAAGTTCGAGGCCTCTTGCACCAGTTCCGAATCCATCTGGCAGGGACAGGACGGCTCGCAGGTGGGCATGACCCACTCCGGCACCATCACGGGAGATCCCTTCATGCAGTACTCGGACTCGATGACGGCAAACAGGACCGCAGACGATGCTTCGAAGAGCAGATCGACCTGGGCCTTGGACATGGTTTCGTTTGAACGAGCCACGTGATACCTCGAGTGCAATTGAGAATCATTCTCAGTACGGCATGGTATCTTAGCCCTCGCACGCACACAATGCACAATGGAGATTGAGATATGCAGGTTTTTTTCGCGGGCATCGTGGTTGGAGTGATCATCCTGCAGACCATGATCTTTGCTCCCACCATCTTCACCACCATCGACGCCGCACCCGCGGGCAAACTGCTGCGGGCCCTCTTTCCGAAGTTCTTCAAGCTCCTGTGCATTCTTGGAATCGCATCGATGATCAGTGCGCTGGCTTCCGACACTCCGGGAATTGTCAAGCCGTTGATCGCCGGCGCCACCATCGTGTTCCCGATCGTCTGCATCGTGATCATTCCGATCACCAACCGGGCCACGGACCGGGGCGACAAGGCCACGTTCAAGAAACTGCACACGCTGAGTGTGGTGCTGACCCTGATCCTGCTCCTTGCGAACATCGCCGTTCCCTTCCTGTGAGCTCCTGATCACA
>CAJWBW010000033.1:0-9585 GCA_913020415.1 uncultured Phycisphaerae bacterium
GAGCAGGCGGAGATCTTCGTCCTGTCCGAGGACGAGGGCGTCGTCGGACGATCCACGATGCAGGGCTCGGAGATTGCATTCCCCCGCCCGATGTCCATCACCGAAGGCCATACCCCGGTCTCGATGAATCTCGTCCAGCTCGAACAGGGCCCCCGACTCGCGGTCATCGCCGCCGACAAGCGGGACTATCTGATCGACCTGATCCAGATGGACGGCACCAGCGAATCCGTCGAACTCGGTTCCATGAGCCGTGCTCCCGACACGGTCATGCCGGTCGATGCCGATCAGGACGGTCATACCGACCTCCTGCTGTTCACGCGGGACAAGCCCATGATCATGCTGCAGGCACTGCCCGTCGAGGAAGCGGACGACGAAGTCGTGATGGGCGAGGAGGCGTCACCGACCTTCGCCAAGCGGGAAAAGGCCGACATGGGGCAGTTCGGGCTCGTGGCCAAGGCCGCCTCGGAGAACACCACCACCTTCGACATCGACGCCAGTGGAAGCGAGGAGCTCCTGATCGCCGACAAGAACTTCGTCCGTGCCGTGCGGTACGAGGCCGAGCCCTCCGACGGCAGCAGCCCCGGCTGGCAGGTCGTCAAGCAGATCAACACGGATGATCCGGACGCCAGCCTCGTGTCGCTCACCACGCTCGGACGACGCATCATCGCAGCCGACAAGACCAACAACCGCCTGGTGGTGTTCGAGGCGGACTCCGAAGGACGATGGAACGAAAGCGAAGCGCTGAATGTCCGGGGCTTCACGCTCGGCGCCATCTACGGCGGCCGATTCACCGGCGACGACCAGGAAAGCATCCTGGCGATCGGCCAGGACGGATTCGCCGTCATCCGCCTCGGTGGCCAGCGACGATCCCTCGAGGAGGTCGCCGCCTGGAGGACGGACGAGGAACGCAGGCTGCACTACGACCTTGCGGTCGGCGACATGAATGCCGACGGCTTCACCGACATGGCGTCGCTGGATGCCGGGGAGCAGATGTTCGAGATCTTCACCTTCGACGGCAACGGCGACATGCTGCACGTCACCAACTTCAAGATCTACGAATCAAAGCTGTTCAGCCGGGGCGAAGGGCGCGAATACCAGCCCACCCAGGTGATGATCACGGATCTGACCGGTGACGGCGCCCACGACGTCGTGATGATCGTCCACGACCGGATCCTGATGTACCCGCAGTAGCGCTTCAGCGATCCTGGATCGGAGTGTAGGCGACCCCGTGCGGACCGGTGTACTGGCACCGCGGTCGAATGAGCCGGTTGTCCTGATGCTGTTCGAGCACGTGGGCGGCCCAGCCGGCGTTGCGGCTCAGGGCGAACACCGGGGTGAACAGATCGATTTCCAGTCCGAGTGAGTAGTAGGTGGTCGCGGAATAGAAGTCCACGTTCGGGTAGATCCCCTTGGCACCGACCTCACGCTCCATGATGTCCTGGATCCTCGTACTCATCTCGTAGAGCTGATGATTCCCGGTCTCGTCCGCGATCTGCTTGGCGAAGGTACGGAGATACTTGGCCCGAGGATCGAGAGCCTTGTAGACCCGATGGCCGAATCCCATGATCTTTCGCTTGGTCGCCAGGGATTCCTGGACGAAGGCATCCACGGCATCCAGATCGCCGATCTCCTGGAGCATCCGCATCACTCGCTCGTTGGCACCCCCGTGCAGAGGACCCCGCAGGGTTCCGATGGCCGACGTCAGCGCCGAATACATGTCGCTCTGCGTCGCGATGGTGACCATCGCCGCGAAGGTCGAGGCATTGATGCCGTGGTCCGCATGGAGCACGAGGCTCACGTCGATGGCTCGTGCACTGGCTGCTCCGGGCATCTCGTTGTTGAGCATCCAGAGGAAGTTGGTTGCGATGTCGAGATCGGGACGCGGATCCACGGGCTCCTCCCCCTTGCGCAGCCGGGAGAACGCCGCGATGATCGCCGGGGTCTTGGCCAGGACCTTGATGGCCTTCCGCCGCTCGCTCTCGAACGTCTGATCGTCGCACTCGGCATCCATCGTCCCCATGGCCGAGACCATGGTTCGCAGCATGTGCATCGGCGAGGCGTCGGCGGGAACCAGCCGAAGCATCCCGAGCAGCTCGGAGCCGAGTTCGTATTCGGCCCGCAGCTCGCTCTTCAGCGATTCAAGTTCTGATTCGCTGGGAAGGCGGTCGTTCCACAGGAGGAAGACGACCTCCTCGAAGGTCGAATTGCGGGCGAGGTCGTCGATGTCGATTCCGAGGTATTCCAGAACCCCGTTCTGACCATCGATGAAGGATTTCGTCGATTCACCGATGATGGTGTGATCGAGCCCCTTGTCCATGTGCATCGTCGCTGCTGCCTCGGCCATCTCTTCCATACCAGCGGCACGATGAATGCCACTGTCTCCTAGCTGAACTGCCACACCGCCCCGCTTTCCACCTGGAAACACGCCGAGCCGGCCTCGCAGGCACGACCCGGACCCACCACGGGGCAGAGCACCTCATAGTAGAACACCTGCATCACTCTTTCAATCCACAGCCGGGAAGGCCTCCCTGCCAGCCACCTCCTACACTGGTGAAGCGTGTTCATACCCATCGGAACAGATCGTCCCACGAAACGACGCCCCCGCGTCGTGGAGATCCTGATCGTCCTCAACATGCTGATCTACCTGGCGGGACTCGCCGGGGACGTGTTCGGGGGAGTGTCCTTCGAGACCCTGACGAACTGGATGATGCTCTCCAAGGGTGAATTCCACTGGTGGAATCTGCTCACCTACCAGTTCGCCCACAATCCCTCGGACATCCTCCATCTGGTCTTCAACATGATCGGGCTGTGGATCTTCGGCACGTCCCTCGAGGACCGGCTCGGCCACGCAAGCTTCCTGGGCTTCTATCTGATCGGAGGCTGCATCGCGGGCATCGCCCACATGATGGAGACCGCCGCTCCCGTCATCGGAGCCAGCGGATCGGTGTGCGCCCTGATCGGCGGCTTCATCGCCCTCTTCCCCCGCAGTCGCATTCGTGTCCTGCTGCTGTTCATCATGATCGGAGTGTTCGAGATCGGAAGCCTGTGGGTCGTGGGGTTCTACGTCCTGATCGACTTCGTGGGCTGGGTGGCCCCCAGCGGCTCCACCACGGCGTACGTAGCCCACATCGCAGGCTATCTCTACGGATTCCTGCTGGCCGTCCTGCTGCTTGGCATCGGCCTGCTCAAGTCGGACGACTTCGACATGGTCTACCTCTGGAGGCAGGCCCGGCGACGGGCCGCATTCCGAAGGACGATCCGGCAACATCCCTCCGGAACCTGGGACACGACCGCAACGCCCACATCCCCGCCGGTCGTGAAACTGAGTCCACAGGAACAGGCACGACGCCGTTCGATTGGCGATGCACGAGCCAGGATCCACGGCCTGATTCGACGAGGCCAGTTCGATGAAGCCGGCGTGGCCTATCGGGATCTGCTCGGGATCGATCCGGATGCCGTCCTCTCCGAGCAGCCCCAGCTGGACCTTGCGAACCGGCTCTACGCCGAAGGGGATCGGGCCGTCGCGGCTGCCGCCTACGAACGATTCCTCGAGCACTATCCCCGCTCCCCGCAGAACCACGAGGTCACGCTGATTCTGGGCCTGCTCTACACCAGAATCCTCGATCGACCCGGCGAGGCCAGGGCGCTGCTGGACGACGTCGTGTCGAAGCTGGATGATGACGGCCATCGTTCCCTGGCCAATGCACTGCTGGCCGAACTGGGCGGAACGACCTCGGAACCGAACCCATGACTCAGAATTGGAACCGAACGGACGACGCCGCCCCCCGCATCAAGATCTGCGGCATTCGCGACCCCGAAACCGCGATGACCGCCGTCGAATCGGGCGCGGATGCCATCGGCTTCGTGCTGGCACCGGGATCACCACGAACGATCAGCCACCGGGACGCGGTGCGGATCGCGGAGCTGCTGCCCGATCATGTCGAAGCGGTGGGCGTCTTCGTCGATGGCGGGTTCGACTCGGACCTCCAGCCATGGCAGCCGCGTTGGACCCAGCTGCACGGAAACGAGGACGAGGATCTGGTGCGCAGGATCAGTGGACCGGTGATCCGCGCCGTCCCGTTCGACGGACCGTCGCTGCTGCGCTGGGATGCCGCGGACGGAATCGACCGACTGCTCGTGGACAACGAACGGCCGGGGAGCGGCCAACGGTTCGACCATGCCGCCTTCCTCGAAATTCGTGACCGTCTTCGGACCCCCATCGTCCTCGCGGGTGGTCTCGGTCCGGATACGGTTGGCGAATCGATACGGGTTCTGCGTCCGTGGGGCGTGGATGTGAGCAGCGGAGTGGAATCGACACCGGGCACCAAGGAACCGGCACTGATCCGCGAGTTCTGTCACGCCGTACGGGAGTCGGTCGCATGAGGGATCTCCATCTCGCCAACGCCCGCATCTGGACGGGTGATCCCGCACACCCGGTTGCGAAGTCCATGCTGATCCGAAACGGTCGCGTCGCCGCCCTCGACGCCCCCGCCGGCGATATCCAATCGATCGACTGCCGGGGCGATGTGGTGACCCCGGGTCTGATCGACGCCCACCTGCATCTGCTGCTGGGCGGCTCATCGCTCGAAACCCTCGACCTTTCCACCGTGACATCCCGTGCGGAGTTCGAAGCCCGCATCGAGGGCGCCCTGCCCACGCTGCCGCCGGACGCATGGCTGCTCGCCCACGGCTGGTCGCAGGACAATTGGGGTGGCCAACTTCCCACCGACGAGTGGCTGCGTGGAGCGGGCGACCGGCCGGTCGTGTGCTGGAGAATGGACTGGCACGCCGCTCTGGTGAATGAACCCGTGCTTCGCATCTGCGACCTTCCGGACGACGCCACGCTCGAATCGGAGGGAGGACGGCACGTGCGTTGCGGAAACGGCACCGCCACCGGTCTGCTGCTCGAGAACGCCGCGTGGAAGTATGTCCAGTCGAACATCCCCGCCCCTTCGATCGAGCGGCGGCGTGCCCACCTCCTCGAGGCCCAGCGGCACGCCCACCGCATGGGACTCACCGGGGTGCGAACGATGGAGTACGCCAGGGACCTCCACTCCGTCTACGTCCCTCTGCAATCCGATCTCACCCTCCGCTGCTCGGTGGTCCTGCTCGATCGTGAACTGCCCCTCGACCTGGCGTGGATACCGTCCTTCGATCATGACGAACACCTGTTCATCTCGGGCTGCAAGACGTTCATCGACGGCACGATCGGATCACGCTCCGCCCGGCTTCGCGACGACTGGGCCGATCGTCCGGGCGACCGCGGGATGCTGGTCGAACTGGCCCTTGAGCAGCAACTGCTCCCCTGGCTCGATTCGGTCCATTCCGCCGGACTCGACGCCGCCGCCCATGCCATCGGCGACGAGGCGGTCGGACTGGTGCTTGACCTTCATGAGCGGTCCCAATCGGGACGCGTCACGCTGGAACACGGTGAAGTGGTGGATCCGGATGACCTTGCACGATGCAGGGGGGTCTGGTTCAGCATGCAACCACTGCACCGGGCCGATGACGCCAGATCCGCCACCGCCGCCCTGGGAGCGGAGCGTGCAGGATGGCTGGCTCCGTTCCGGTCCCTTCGTGACGCGGGAGCACGGTTCGCCTTCGGCTCGGACTGGCCCATCGTCACCTGCGATCCCATGGCCGGAATCCACTCCGCCACGACCGGTCTGACCATCGACGACACCCCGTTTCATCCCGAACAGACGATTTCCGTCGAGGAAGCCCTGGTGGCATACACACGTGATGCCGCGGAATGCTGCCGGTTCACCGACGGCGGAGTATTGCGACCCGGTGCCCACGGCGACTGCGTCCGATGGAACGGGGACCCCCTCGCCGAACTGTGGGACAATGAACGTCCTTCGCCGCATCTGACCATTTCCGCCGGCGAAGTGGTCTACGATGCCTCATCGGAACAGCCATGAGCGAAGCACCTCTGACACATCTCGACGCACAGGGGCGGGCCGGCATGGTCGACGTGTCCGGCAAGCCGGCGGTTCGCCGTGAGGCCGTCGCGGAAGGTCGCTTCAACGCGAAAGCCTCGACCATCGATCGAATCATGCAGGGCGATCTGCCCAAGGGGGAGGCACTGGCCGTGGCCAGGCTGGCCGGAATCCAGGCCGCCAAGGACTGCGCACGCACCATCCCCCTCTGCCACCCGGTACCGATCGAGCATGCCTCCGTGGAGTTCCGACGGGATGGCGACACGGCCATTCGCATCCGGACCACCGCGACGGTCGTCGCCCGCACCGGAATCGAAATGGAGGCGTTGTCAGCCGTGACCGGCGCTGCACTCACACTCTGGGACATGACGAAGGCGATCGACGATTCACTTTCAATCAGCGACGTCCGTCTTGTCGAAAAGAACAAGGCTCAGGATTAGAACACACCATGCATATCCGACCCATCGCCATCCTGTCCGTCTGCTGCCTTTTGCCGCACCTGAGCGGGTGCGACGATCCCGCTCCGGTCGCTCCGACGGCCCCGCCCCCGACGGTCGAGAACGCGCCAGCCCCCAACTCCCTGCTGGACAGTCTCGAAATCACCCGGACCATCGACACCTCCCCCAGCACCACCGAACCGGAGGATCCCACCTCCGCCGTGTTCCTCGGACTCGAGACCACCAAGCCGATCACCTGGCTCTGGCAGCCACCCAAGCGAAGCATGCGGAAGGCGAACTACCTCGTGCCCGGCGCCAACGGCACCGAACCGGCGGAACTCACCGTCACCCATTTTCCCGAAGCTCCCGGCAACACGCCCGAGGCGAACATCCGGCGCTGGACGTCCCAGTTCAGATCCGTCGACGGCGGGCCCGCCAAGGCCAAGGTCGAGACCTTCACGGTCGGCACCATGCCCGTCACCCTGGTGGAGATCAAGGGCGAGTACATGGGAATGGGCGGTGCGTGGCACAAGGCCGACCAGCTGATGCTGGTCTCGATGGTGGAGGCTCCGGTCGGCTCGGTGTTCCTCAAGCTCATCGGCCCCGAAGACACGGTCGACGCCAACCGCCTGGCCTATGTGGAGTTCGTCAAGGGATTGAAGCCGACCCAGTAGGTCTTCAGCCTTCCGGGGTGAAGGTGGCGCCCGAGCGGACATGGCAGTTGATGAAATGCCCCTCCGCGCACTGATCAAGGTCCAGGTCCCTGGACAGGTGGAGCGTGATGGGCACCACCGACTTGAGCAGCACCCGACGCTCGTCGCGATCGACCTCGATCACCCGACCCGCCACGATCCGCGGCTGACCGGACAGAGGCTCGATGAAGATGCCTCCCCCGACCGCGGGATGAATCTTCAGGGCCTCGGCCTCGATTCGACCTCTGATCCGCTGGCCCGGCTCCGCCTCGATCGGGGCGAGGGGAACCAGTGCCAACTCGTACGAACTCGAGGACGGCGCCAGGACGATGGCCTGGTCGTCGATGGATCGGATCATGGAGCGGGTCGTGGCGGCGTCAGACATGGTGCCTGCATCCTACATGGCCCGCCTCCGGTCGGGAAACTCCGAGGAAGTTCGCAAGCAGTGCCGGTCCGTGATCGGAAAGGAAGCTCTCCGGATGGAACTGGACGCCATCCATGGGGGCCTGTCCGGGGGCGGCACGCCATCGCAATCCCATGACGTCACCCGCTTCGGTCCAGGCGCTGATCTCGAACTCCGGAGAGACGGTACTTCGATCGACGATCAGGGAGTGGTAGCGGGTGGCGATGAACGGGTCGGGCAACCCCTCGAAGAGGCCACGACCGTCGTGCCTGATCTCGGACGTCTTGCCGTGCATCGGAGTGCCGTGCCGCTTGACGACCATCCCGTGCACGTCGCCGATCGTCTGGTGCCCCAGGCACACTCCGAGCATCGGAACGCGTCCCGCGAAGGCCCGGATGAGATCGGGGCAGATACCGGTCTCCGTCGGTGTGCAGGGACCGGGGGAAAGCACGAGATGGGTCGGATCGAGTGCGATCGCACCGTCGACATCGATTCGATCGTTGCGCACCACTTCGATCCGGACATCGGGCCGCAGCACCCCCATGCACTGCACGAGGTTCCAGGTGAACGAGTCGTAGTTGTCGATCAGGAGAATCATCGCGGTGATCCCACAGGGTATCGCAACCACCGCCGGTCGTGTCCCGACTCAGGCCGCGTTCATGGTTCCGGCCACGCCATCACGGGTCACCACGAAGAGATCGGTGGTGATGGGGTACGGAAGCCGCTTGAAGTCCCGCTGCACCTTGCGTCGAAGACGATCGACGAACCCGTGCGGCTCGTAGGACATCGCCACGAACATGTCGCGGGCGGGAGCCGCCACGTAGAAGTCGCCCTTGAGCTCCGGCGCGAGCCGGCCGTGGAGCGAGCCCATGAGGAGCCGGGCTGCGTCGTAGCCGTCGTGCGCCGAGAAGATCGCCGCCCGACCGCCGTCCTCCGAATCGACGAGCTGCACCTTCAGATCCGGTGCGTACCGGGCCAGGTTCTCACGTGCGTACTCGTCGAGTTCGTTGATGGTGATTCCCCAACGGACGATCTGCTCGATGGTGATGCTCACGGTCAGCCGCGGCATGTCGATCACGTAGACGATGACGGTGTCGTTGACGAACGGAAGGTGGGCGACCTGTTCACGATCGAGATGATCGAAGATCGACTGCGGCTGGATGCGGGGCATGATCCGGGTGCGGGCCAGGGACAGGGGCAGCGGAGCCTGGGCGATGGAATCGCCGTCGAGCAGACGGCCGATGAAGTCGTCCACGACTTCGGCACCTCGTTCCGGATCGCAGATGACCATGCGGTAGAGATTGTTGAGATCCAGATGACGGCCCCCGATGCTCAGATCCATCGGCCCCAGCAACTCGACCTCACGATCGCGGATCTGCTTGCGGATGACGCGCAGTACATGTTCGCAGAAGGCTTCCGGTTCGCGGGGCAGCTGTGCCATGCCGATCTCCAGTTCAAATCGCACCGTTGGCCCGGTCAACCTGGATCGGGCCGTCTTTCTCCCCATCGACCGGTCGGGAGCCGACCTGAAGACGAAGGACGAAGATCTATACGCAGAATGGAACGGTTCGGATCGGGTGGAAACAGGATTCCCGAATCTGCGGGCAAATCGACGTTTCCAACCCCTTCGGCAGGCTGTACCCTGTACGAATGGCCTCCCACCTGACCATCGACGACATCCAAATCGGCCCTGGACAGCCCCTGACGGTGCTTGCCGGCCCCTGCGTGCTCGAGGATGACGACACCAACCGACGCATCGCGGGATTTCTCAAGCAATGCTGTCAGGATCTGGGGCTGCCCCTGATCTTCAAGGCAAGCTTCGACAAGGCCAATCGCACCAGCATGCGTTCCCACCGCGGACCGGGCATGGCCGAGGGCCTGGACACGATGGCCGCACTGGGTGAGGAATTTGAGCTTCCACTCACCACCGACATCCACGCACCGGATCAGGCCGAGGCAGCCTCGTCGACCATCGATCTGCTCCAGGTCCCGGCGTTCCTGTGTCGCCAGACGGATCTCCTGCAGGCGTGCGCCGAAACCGGCAAGCCGGTCAACGTCAAGAAGGGACAGTTCATGTCCCCCGCCGAGATGAAGCACGTCCTGGACAAGTTGGA
>CAJWBW010000034.1:0-9568 GCA_913020415.1 uncultured Phycisphaerae bacterium
GTTCATCCTGATCATCGCATCGCTGATGCTGATCATCGACTTCGGAATCATCGAACGGAAGATCAAGTCCGGGGCTCCCAAGCGGATGGAATGGTTCTGTGGATTCATCCTGCTGGTCTCGCTCGCCTGGATCTACATCCAATGCGTCGAACTGATCGCCCGCATGGCCCAACGCGACTGATCCCCACCGCATCCACCCGAACGAGCACCACACCATGGCCATGTCACCGATCGAAGACATCCTCGAGGACCTCCGCAACGGTCGAATGATCGTACTGGTCGACGACGAGGATCGGGAGAACGAAGGCGACTTCGTGTGCGCGGCCGAACACGTCGACGTGGAGATGATCAACTTCATGACCCGCATCGGAGGCGGCTACCTCTGCGTCGCCCTCACCGGTGAGGCGTGCGACCGGCTCGATCTCGCCCCCCAATCGGCGGTCAACACCTCGCTGCGCACCACGCCATTCACCGTCAGCGTGGACGGGCATCCCCGGCACGGGGTCGGCACCGGCATCTCCGCCGGCGACCGCGTCACCACCATTCGACTGCTGGCGGACCATGGTTCGCGTCCGGACGACTTCGTCCGACCCGGACACATCAACCCGCTCCGGGCCCGAGAAGGCGGATCGCTGGTGCGCACGGGACAGACGGAAGGCAGTGTCGATCTCATGAAGTTGGCCGGACTCAAGCCCGCCGCCTGCATCATCGAGGTCGTGCGCGAGGACGGCGAAATGGCGCGGATGCCAGATCTCGAACAGATCTGCATCGAACACGGTCTGAAGATGTGCAGCGTCGAGCAGGTCATCGAACACCGACTGGCCCGCGAGGCTCTGGTCCAGCGGGTGGAACCGCACGCGGGCACGCCAATCCAGACCCCCTACGGTCCCTTCACGCTCTACGCCTTCCACAGCGCCATCGATCCCCAGCCGCACATCGCCCTGGTCGCCGGCGAACTGCCCGGACCCGACGTACCGACTCTGGTCCGGGTGCAGCGACGCGATCTGCTGGGGGACATCTTCGACGCATCCGATCGGCCCACCGGTCGCCAGTTGCGATCGTGCCTGCGTCAACTCCAGGATGCGGAATGCGGCGTGCTGATCTACCTGCGCCCGGAGCACATGGGAGACGGCCTGCTCGATCGGCTGCAGAGCATTCAGCGGCCGCATCGGGACGATCCGGATCGCCCCGACCTGACCCGCACCGACGGCATCGGATCCTCACGTCCCATCGAGGAACGTGAACTCGGAACCGGCAGCCAGATCCTTCGTGATCTCGGGCTCGGAAAGCTCCGGGTGCTGGCGACCAGTGAACGACCCTATCCGGGACTGCATGCCTACGGACTCGAGGTGGTCGAACACGTCCCGATCATCGAGGACGATCAACGGGGTTGATCAGCGGACCGTCCCGTTGAGACGGATCTGCAGGTGCAGGGTCTCGAGGGCCTTCTCGCGATCACCGAGCTGGTAGAACGCTTCACGGACCACCATGGCGGCCGCATTGCGGACCGACATGTCGATGTTCTCGTCGCCCATGATCGGCCCCAGAACCTGGAGGCGCTCCTCGGGTTCCAGATGCTGCCGTGCTTCCCAGACGCCGAAGATCGCGACGTCGAGGGGATCGGACAGACTCGTGCCGATCTTGTTCGCCAGTTCCATCTTGGCCACGAATTCGCCACCCTGCTCGAAGAACGGATCCTCTCCGTGATGTCCACCGTCGTGGTCGTCGTGGACCTCTTCCATCAGTTCGATCAGCGGCGACGGGTCGATGCCCTCCTCGCTCAGACGGTCGATGAGCAGATGGACGGCCTCGAGCGGATGCACGCCGTCTTCCTCGACGGCCATGTGCGCCTCCTCGAGAAGGGCCATGGGCATCCCGTGCTCCTCCATGATCGAAACCACGTGCATGTGGAGGGCCTCGAGCATCTCCTGCTCGTGCATGAGCTCCTCGTGATGCGGGTCGTGGTGGTCCATGCCGCCGAGGTGACCGTCCATTTGACGCATGATGAGTTCCGGAAGGAATCCCGGCATGGCATCCATGGAGCCGTCGAGCTCGATGTGCACTTCACCCTGGAGTGCTCCGCCGGTCATCTCACGGAGATCCAAGTGCATGACGTGATGCTCGCGGTGGCCACGGTCGTCGTGTTCCTCGTGCTCGTGCATCCGTCGTTCGTGTTCACGTCGCTCGTGCTCGCGTCGCTCCGCTTCCTGCGCCCGACGTTCACGCTCGCGACGTTCCGCCATGGTCCGATCACGTCCCCGGTCCTCGTTCCGCATGCCCGACTCGGCCCGGAGCTGGGCCCGCAACGCGGCGAGTTCGGCCTCGAGAGCCCTGATGCGGGCGTTCTCGGAATCGTTCGTGGCCCCGTCGTCGGACGTGGCGTGGAGCGGAAGCGCCAGGATGAGCGTGGCCAGAAGGAGTGCGAACAGGGCGGTGTGATGCGTCTTCATGATGATCTCCGGGGTTTGAACCGGGATCATCTTATCGCGTGATGGAACGAACGATGCGAATCAGTCGTTTTCAACGAGCCGGGCGACGATTTCAATTCGCTCCACCTGGGTGGGTGTCGTCGCGATCGCCGTGAACCGGTGACCGTTCTCATCGTGACTCTCACCGGTTTCGGGCACGTGGCCGATGCAGGCCATCAGCCAACCTCCGACGGTGTCGTACTCCTCGTCCTCGGGAAGGCCGAGTTCCAGAGCCTCGTTGAGATCGTCGATGTGGAAGCTGCCGTCGACCTCGAAGCTGCCGTCGGGAAGCGGACGCAACCCCGGCAGCTCCTCGTCGTCGGGCTCGTGCTCATCGACGATCTCGCCCACGATCTCCTCCAGCACGTCCTCGATCGTCACCAGTCCGGCGGTGCCGCCGTACTCGTCGACGACCATCGCCATGTGCACCTCGGAACGCTGGAAGTCGGCCAGCAGGTCGGCGACCTGCTTGGTTTCCGGAACCACGATCGGACGACGAAGCAGCGGACGCAGGGTGAAGGTCGGATCCTTCTCACCCAGCCAGCGCACCAGATCCTTCGCGTAGAGAATTCCCACGATGTGATCGAGGTCCTCCTCGTACACCGGAATCCGGGAATGGCCGATCTCGCCGATGAAGCCCCGGATCTCGGAAAGATCATCCGTGTATTCCAGACCGTCGATGTCCGTTCGCGGTGTCATCACCTCACCGACATCGGTGCTGGTGAACTCCACCACGTTCTCCAGCAACGCCACGGCGCCCTCGTCCAGACCGCCTTCACGGTGGCTCTGTTCGATGCTTCGCAGCAGTTCGGCCTCCACCTCCGCCTGCTCACCCGCGGATTCGAGATTGGCTCCGCTGAGTCGCTTGATGACCTCGTCGGTGAACGACGTCATTCCGGTGGTGAGGAACCGCATTGCACAGAAGAATCGAATGAGCGGGAAACACGCCGAGACCGTCGCGGGGCCCGCGTGCCGTGCGATCGCGGTCGCCACCGGATCCAGTGCGAACCAGGTGGCGAAGGTGCCGATTCCGGCTCCGACGAAGAAGCCGGTGGTCGAGAAGTCGCCTCCGGGCAGCCCGCTGAAGTCGATCGTCCAGACCGCGAGCCAGGCGATGGCCACGACCCACGCCTCGAGGGCGAACACGTGCGAAGTCTGGTGCCGGTGGGCATCCATGTCCCGCCAGGCCTGATCACGACCCCGGTCCGCGAGGCGACGCTCGATCGCGCTGCGACCACCGTTGCGGAGGATCATCGAGATCGACATGCAGAGGGTGGCGTAGATTCCACCCGCGAGAATGATCGACCACCAGATGATGTTCCAGACGATCATGCATCACCTCCGTAGACCGGACCGACGCCGATCGCCGTGAGGATGCGGTCCTCCTCGACGTGCATTCGCCGGTGCTCGTCCGCATCGTGATCGTCGTGTCCGCAGCAGTGCAGCAGCCCGTGCACCACGTAGAGCAGCAGTTCCCGACCGACGTCGTGGCCTCGATCGGATGCATTGCGCCGGGCCTCGTCGAGACAGACCGCGATGTCCGCATCGATCGGACCGTCCGTCGCACCGGCGTCGAAGGTCAGCACGTCGGTCGGTGTCGCATCGTCGTGGAATCGTCGATGCAGATCGATCATCTCGGCATCGTCGACGATGCGGACCGCGATCCGGTGCACTCCGCGCGGAAGATGATCGCAGGCGGCTTCGATCCGCATCGAAAGCCACCGCTCGTCGCAGTCATCGGACTCGACGTCGCAGGTCAGGCTCAGCTTCGGTTCCGGAGGAAGTTCCGACTCGTTCGACGAGCCGGGTTCCTCGCGATCTGAGATCGCATGGTCGGTTGCGTTCATTGTCGCAGGACGATCCTTGATGCTCCCTTCCCGGAGCGGGGTGCGGCGTACCACCGCGATTCATACACCATACGGCGTCGATGGCGGTCGATCCACTTGAAAACGAACGGTCCGCCCTCGGATGGGGCGGACGGGGTCATTATCGGCTGCCGTGTCCGGAGCGTCAGGTGATGCCCACCGTCACGGTCTGCAGGGCCCGCTTCATCGAGTTGTCGATCGGCTGCAGCGACGGACTGACCCGCGCCTCGAACTCGTCACGGAACTTGTTGACGATGGTCTTCACGGCCCAGTTGTTGCCATCGGCCAGACCGCAGATCGTCGTACCGGGAATGATGCCCATCGATCCTGCGATCTCCAGCACCATGTCCAGATCGTTGGTGTATCCGTCGCCCCGCTCGATCCGGCACAGCAGCTTGTAGAGCCACTCCGACCCTTCGCGGCACGGGGTGCATTGCCCGCAGGATTCGTTGCGGAAGAACCGGGAGATGTTCCTGGCCACGGCCACCATGTCGGTGTCCTGGTCGCAGATGATCGGACAGGCGGTGCCCAGTCCCATCAGGTCGTACTTGCGTCCGATGTCGAAGTCGAGCTCGGCGTCGAACTGATCTCGTCCCAGCACGCCCATGCTCACGCCGCCGGGAATGCACGCCTTGTAGGCCTTGCCGCCGCGCATGCCTCCGCAGGACCGCTCGACGAGTTGACGGACGGTGATGCCCAGATCGCACTCGTAGACGCCGGGGCGGACCACGTGCCCGGAGACGCCCATGAGCTTCGAACCGTAGGAGCCCGCGGCTCCGATCGTGGATTCGCTGCCCATCGACTTGAACCAGTCGGCGCCCCTGACGAGGATGGCCGGGACGGTCGCAAGCGTCTCGACGTTGTTGACGATGGTCGGACGACGGAAGATTCCCTCGACGGCGGGGAAGGGCGGCTTGACCCGCGGCCAGGCCCGCTTGCCCTCGATGGCCTCGATGAGCCCCGTCTCCTCACCGCAGATGTAGGCCCCGGCGCTCTTGTGCAGATAGCAGTCGACGGTGAACGGCACGGCGCCCTTGAAGAGACCCTGCTTGCCGAAGATTCCGTATTCGTAGGCCTCGCGGATGGCCTGCTCGACCACCGGGATCTGCTCGCGGTACTCGCCGCGGATGAAGAAGTAGGCGGTATCCAGTTGGCAGGCCCAGCATGCGATGGCGATCCCCTCGAGGACGAGGTGCGGATCGAAGTCGATGAGCAGCCGGTCCTTGAAGGTGCCGGGCTCGGCTTCATCGCAGTTGAGCGCGAGGTACCGCCGGCCGCCGTCCGGCTCGGGAAGGAACCCCCACTTGAGGCCGCAGGGGAATCCCGCACCGCCCCGACCGCGGAGTTCGGCTCCCTTGACCGCTTCGATCACGTCCTTGGGATCCATGGACAGGGCCTTCTGCAGCGCAGCGTATCCGCCGGTCTTGACGTACTCGTCGATGTGCACGAGATGACGATCCGAGAAGTCGCCCCACGGGGGCGTCGGAATGCGGGTGGTCAGGGCTGGTCCGTCCATGGGCATGTCAGGATTGCTCCTCGGAACCGGGATGGATCTCGATCTCTTCGATGGTGGTGCGACGCAGGGTCACATCTCCATCGACATGCTCCTCGACGGTTCGCGACACTTCCTGTCGGTTCTCCTCGGCGGGGTTGGTCCGGATGCCCTCCGCGATGTTTCCGAAGAACTCGCCGAGACAGCGCATGAGCGGCTTGCGGGGTTCGTTGGTCATTCGTCGGGCCCCTCTTCGATCAGACGATCGATCTGCTCCAGCGTCAGATTGTCGTATCGGGTGTCGTTGACCAGCGCACACGGGGCGGTGTCGCACGAACCGAGGCACTCGAGCGTCAGCAGGGTGAATCGGCCGTCGTGGGTGGTCTCGTGGGGCTCGATGTCGAGTCGGTTGCGCACATGGTCGACCAGCGCCTGGTGACCGCACATTTCACAGGCCACCGACTGGCAGATTCCGATGACGCACGCTCCGACAGGGTGCAGATGGTACTCCTCGTAGAAGGAGGCGGTGTCGAGGACGTCGGCCGCGTTGATGCCCAGCACGTCGGCCAGTTCCTGCATCGCCTGGTGCGAGATCCATCCCCACTGCTCCTGAACGGCGTGCAACGAAGGCATCAATGCGCCCATCGGCTCGGCGTAGCGGGGCATGAGCTCGCTGCGGATGTGCGCAGCCAGCTTCTCGGTCACCCAGGGCTCGTCCCGCCGGGGGATGCTCATGCTGCCGGATGGTTTGACCTTCCAGGCCATTGCGTCTCCTAGCGATCGAGTTCCGCGGCGATGACGTTGATCGACCCCATGACGGCCACGAGGTCTGCGAGTTGGTGTCCTTCGAGCATCTTGGAGAACGTCGCGAAGTTGGTGAACGACGGCGGTCGGACCGCGACCCGCCAGGGGCAGCGACCTCCGTCCGCGACGATGTAGTAGCCGAGCTCGCCGTTGGGCGATTCGATGGCGGAATAGAACTCGCCGATCGGAGCGGCCCAGCCGCGGTTGGTCATGATGATCTCGAAGTGCTGGATGGTCGCCTCGATCGAACCGTACACGTCGCCCTTGGCCGGGATGTGCATCTTGCCGTCCGGATCGGAGTTGATCGGTCCCGACGGGATGTTGTCGATCAGCTGATGGATGATGCGGCGGCTCTGGCGCATCTCCTCAAGACGAACGAGGTAGCGGCTGAAGCAGTCCCCGTCGGTGGCGATGGGCACCGAGAACTCGACCGCTTCGGCCCCCTGGCCGTCCCAGTTGTCCTCGAAGCAGAGGTAGGGATCGTCCTTGCGGAGATCCCGACGGACTCCGGACGCACGGGCGAGCGGACCGGTCAACGACCAGGCCGTGGCCTCCTCCTCGGTGACCACACCGATGCCCTGCACCCGGTCGATGAAGATCCGGTTCCGGTTCAGAAGCGTCTCCACATCCTTCATGGCCGACACGAGCCGGTCGTCGATGAACGCCCGGACCATGCGCTTGAAGACCTCCTCGTCGGGCAGATCGCGCATGACCCCGCCGACCCGGGTGTAGTCGGGATGGAATCGCTGACCGGACACGTAGTCGATGATGTCGTAGATGTGCTCGCGTTCGTTGAAGCCGTAGAGGAATCCGGTGAACGCACCGAGGTCCAGTGCCGCGGCACCCACGCACAGCAGATGGTTCTGGATGCGGCCGAGTTCCGAGAGGATCGTCCGGATCACCTTGCACCGCGGCGTGAGATCCACGTCGAAGAGCTTCTCGACCGAATGATGCCAGGCGATGTCGTTGACGATCGGACTGATGTAGTCCATGCGGCTGATGGTGCAGACGTACTGGTTGTAGTCGTGGTGCTCACCGAGCTTCTCGAAGCCGCTGTGCAGGTAGCCGATGTGGGGTGTCGCACGGACCACCCGCTCGCCGTCCAACTCCAGCACCACCCGGATCGTGGTGTGGGTGGCCGGGTGCTGAGGCCCGAAGTTCAGGACCCACCGATCGCCGGCCGTGGGGCGATCCTTGAGATAGTCGATCCGATCGACATCGATATCCCAGGCTTCGGCGGGTTGGAGTTGAAAGGGCATAGAGCGTTCCGGAGAAGTTCGTGAAGCATTTCACAAACCTATACACCAGTATAGCCATCAAATGCCTGAAATCACGATGCGAATCGGTCTCAACAAGCCCCAATCAGACCCTGAAGATGGCCCCCATCTTCTTCCCCATGAGGATGGATGCCCCCACCAGCGTGACCGCCAGAAGCACCATCGCCCAGACCCCCATGGCACTGGCGATGTACTGACCGTCGCCCAGACGCTCGAACAGGGTGTAGATGGCCTTGGTTATCGGATAGTCGGACTCGCGCTGGGCCAGAATGAGTGAATCGGAGACCTCGAGCATGGCGAAGGAGAACGCAAGCAGTCCACCGGCAATGAGGTTGGCCATGATCAACGGCACGATGATCGTGCGGACGGCCCGGACACGACTCGCGCCGAGATTCAACGCCGCCTCCTCGAGTTCACCGGACGTCTGCTCCAGTCCGGCGACCGCGGCACGGACCACGTACGGAAGTCGACGGACCCCGTAGGCGATCACCAGCAGCAGGGCTGGATTCGGATCCGCACCGATCACGCTGATGACACCTTCGAGCGGATCACCCTTCGCAAACGGCCAGCGGAGCGTCATCGCCACGTATCCGAATGCCATGACCAGGCCGGGAACCGCCAGCGGCAGCATCGAAAGCGAGTCGAGCAGCCCACGACCCCTGATCTTGGTCCGCACCACGATGTAGGCGATCACCAGGCCGATGATGATGTCGATCATCACCGCAAAGAACGAATAGAGCAGGCTGTTCTGGATCGACCCCACGGACAGCGGATGGGACAGGGCCTGGCCGAAGTGTCGAAGGGTCCATTCCTCGGGCAGAACCGACTCGTACCAGGAACCCTCCACCGCAAGACTCGTGAAGACCACGCTGATGTGCGGCAGCACCGCCATGCCGATCACGAAGAGGAACGCCAGCAGCGCCCCGAGGCCGGCAAGCCCGGTCAGACGATTCGGCTTGGCCTGGATGGAGGCCTTGGAGTACATCACGTACGCCCGACCACCGAAGACCAGCTTTCCGAGCACGTAGAACAGGACGGCACTGGCCAGCAGCACCGCCGTGAGGGCGTAGGGCTGGCGGGACGCCGCCATCTCCTTGATGCCGTTGAAGATCTGGACCGGCGTGACGTCCTGGTAGTTGAACATCAGGGGCGTGCCGAGTTCGGTGAAGGACCAGATGAAGACGATGGTCGCGCCGGCGAACAGTCCGGGACGGATGAGCGGCAGGACGACATCCTTGAACCGCCGCCAGGGCGATGCACCCAGGTTCTCCGCGGCCTCCTCGAGAGCCGGATCCAGATTCGCCAGCGCCGCCGTCGCATTCAGGTAGAGAATGGGATACAGATGCAGCGCTTCGACGAAGACGATGGCGAAGAATCCACCACGACCGATGAAATCGACTCCGTGCTCGATGAATCCCATGTCCATCAGCAGGGTATTGAGGGCACCGCTGCGTCCGAGGAGATGGTGCAGTCCGATGGCGCCCACGAACGGAGGAAGAATCAGCGGGACGAGGATCAGCGCACTCATCGCCCCCTTGCCGGGAAAGTCGAACCGGGCCGCGAGCACCGCCAGCGGCAATGCGATGACGAAACTCAAGGCGGTGGTGGCCACCGCGATCCCGAGGGCGTTGAAGAGCCCGCGACGCGTCGAGTCATCCTTGA